>CAZMLS010000201.1:0-3033 GCA_964567215.1 uncultured Atribacterota bacterium
CCAAAGCAATACCAGTACTACCTAAATGTTTTTCCGGATAAACTGAAGTTTTATACAAACCTCCGGGACCGCCAGTTCCCATTACGATATTCTCCGCTTGAAAAATAACTAAAGAGGATAACCCAGTATAAGATAATTTTTTGTTAATAGCTATTGCTCCCACTACCATCTTTTCTGTTTCTTTTTCATTGATTAGAAGAGAAATCACTTCGTATCCATCCAGGATAGGAATTTTTTCCTTTTGCACTTGTATTAATAATTTCTTAAACATTTGTTGAGATGTCCAGGGACCGGCAGAGATAGCTCGTTGTTTTGGGTCATAATCAGTTTTGTATCCTACATGTCCGCCATAAACATTATGAGGAAAGGGAACACCAATTTGGACTAAATGATAAAACTCCTGTGTGGATAACGCAGCTTCAATTAAAGCAATATCACCATGCATTGACCCTCCGGAAAACAAAGTATTTGCCATTTCATAAACTGAGTCTTTTTCTTCACTAAAGAGTGATAATTTATAATAAGTTTGCTTATCTGATCCAGAATTGTTAGAAGCACCTCCTCCTAAACATTCGGTAACGATTGCTATATCTTCAAGGCCAAAATTACGCAGATGAAGGGTACAATTTAGGGAAGCAGCTCCTGAACCAATAATTAAAGTATGACATCGATAGAAAGGAAAGGCTTTTCCTTGAATAGAAATATATTCCTTTTTCATTTTACCAACCTTTAATATTTTTTATTTTAAACAATAAAGAACTTTTATTCTCGGGTAAAATATAGTATAGCTCAAAGCATTTTCTATAATGTAGAATATTATTCTATATTAAATATTATAGTAAGATGTTATAACTTTAGCAAGTTTTTATTGTCAGGGGATTTAAAAATCTACTCTAATTTTAAATAAAGTAAAAATTTAAAGGAGGATTCTTCTTATTTGAAATATATGAAATGAAAATGGAAAAAATAAAAAGATATACATTCTAATAGATATTAAAAATAATAAATTTGCTTTATCATTTAATGTTATAATTAAAATCTAATCTTATTTAAAGTTTCAGCAGTAAGGCGGGCACAACTATCTGAATCAGGAAAGGGAAGTATCTCGGCAGAGACATAGCCCTGGTAATCTATCTTTTTTAAAGTTTGGACTATCTTTGCAAAATCAAGATGACCAGAACCCGGTGCCCAGCGGTTACTGTCGGCAAAGTGAACATGAGTAATATAATTTTTCGCTTGAATAATACTATCGTAGATTGAAACTTCTTCAATGTTCATATGAAAAGTATCTGCCAATAATCCTAAATTTGATGCCCCCACTCGCTTAATAAATTCAATTCCTTCGTTGAGGGTATTAATAAAATTACTTTCATATCTATTTACCGGTTCTAAGGTAAGCCCAATATTGTATTCTTTTGCAAATTCTGTACATTTTCTCAAACAATCAATAGTCCATTCTTCGGCTTTTTCTCGATCAACATCTTCTTCAATCTCCCCTCTTATTAATCCAATAATCACCTGGGCATTGAAATGGGAAGCAAATACTATTTGGTCTTTTATTCTTTCTAGCGCCATTTTTCTGACAGCTTTATCAGGATCAGAAAAACTTAAACCTTCTTCTCCATAAGCCTGTCCAGTACCTATTGCCGGGACCTCTAAATTATTTTCTTTTATTATATTGATAACATTCTCTACTTTTAAATCTTTGGGATTTCTAACTGCTAATTCTGCTCCATCAAAACCTAAATCAGCGACTGTTTTAATACTTTTTTCAAAATCCTCTTTAAAGGCTAAAGCAGAAAAATTAGTAGGCTGAATAGAAACTACTATACTTTTTTTCATTATTTTATACTCCTGTTGTAATTAGAATTAATATTGTATAAGAGGTCGAATTCATTCGATCCACTATTATTCGGATTATTCACCCTCACCCTCACCCTCACCCTCACCCTCACCCCTCCGAGGGGAGAGGGGAGTGTGTATTAAGATTATTTCCTATTCTTTCCTCTTCCCTCTGAGGAAGTAAAGTATCACCATCATAGTTTCCTCCCACTTGAGGAAATAAATTGGTATTCTTTCTCAAATCTCCTCCCCCTTGAGGGGGGAGGATTAAGGTGGGGGTGATACATAGACAGGCGAGACACCTGTCCTACGGGTTACTTATCTAGGGTAGACACAAGGTTCTGCCCTTACTAACGACTATTTACTATAGACTATTTATTTGTCCTATATATGGCAGTTCAAATACGGATTTCCAACCTTTGCTCATCGGTTCTTTTAGGAAAGGTTCCATCTCTTTGGGGTCACGTAAGCTGATTTTTTCTACCGGTGGTAATTTACCTGCCGGATAGGTCTCCATAACCTCATCATGAACTAAGGTTAAGTATCTGAGTATAGCGGCAATAGGACGTTTTGCTTTCTCAGCACTCGATCTAGTCGGATAACCTACTACTCCTTCCGGAACAGCCGATCTTTCAATTGCAGATTGGCCTTCCCCCTGCTGCCACCCTTGAGGTCGATGATAAGGGTCAACAGAGGTATCAAAATGACCTCCCGGCAATAATGAATCACCTTCGGTATCCACAGCATACTTCATATCTAACATCTCAGGGAAGAGTAATTTAGCAACAGAGGCTTCTGCCTCATCAGCATGAATAAAGTCAGTGGTGAGACTATCTTCTCTATCGATAGGAATAAAGAATTCTCTGATAGAGCGATGCCAATCGATTACCCGATAGATACCCGGTAATTGGTAGCGTTTACAGAATTCCTGGATGGCTGATTCTAATATCCATAATTGTCCATGATTATTAACCCACATCTGTTTGCGGAAACCATCATTCCAGAGTCCATACATCACGTTAATCATAGTTTCTCTTACTACATCTTCGGGCATAATAATAGTACCGGCCATACCACAGTGATGATAAGGATGTCCCCCGTAATTTAGAGGAGGCAAAGCTAAACTGCAACCTACTCCATCTCTATTTTTAATATAACGGCGTACTCCTTCACAAATTTGGGTGACCATAA
>CAZMLS010000202.1:0-3030 GCA_964567215.1 uncultured Atribacterota bacterium
CCTTTAACACATTCTTTTCTTGTATGGGTAATGGAATGTCTTTTTTGCCATAATTAAGTTTCATTTGCTATTTTAAACCTCCGATTAAAACAAAGAATGGTTACTCTCTTATCTTCCCAATAAATGTGGAACAAAAAGTATAATTTGAGGGAAATAAGTAATCAACACTAAATCCAATAATAAAACCAATAAATAAGGAAGAATTGCCTTTGTTTTCTTCATGCAGTTTTAAGGATTCTTCGTAAATGTTCATTTGATATCTTCCTTTCGCTGTTTTTTTTGAAAAATATATTGAAAAAATATTCCCTGTTTATTTAAATTATTCTTTATTATATTTTAATGGTTCTGTTTCGTAAAGATTATTTCCAACTGAATCTATCACTACGATGGCAGGAAAATCTTCCACATAAAACCTAAAAATTGCTTCCGGGCCTAAATCTTTGTAAGCGACAATTTCTGATTTTTTAATGCTTTGGGCAATTAATGCTGCAGCTCCACCTACAGCAGCAAAATATACGGCTTTATTTTTTTTCATGCTGTTAATAACTTCATTGGAACGAAGTCCTTTACCAATCATTCCTTTAAGCCCACGATCCAACAAATTGGGAGTATAGGGATCCATCCGATAGGAAGTGGTAGGACCTGCTGAACCACAAGGATACCCCGGTTTGGCTGGAGACGGACCAACATAATAGATAATTTGTCCTTTAATTTCCATCGGAAGGTCTTTTCCTTTTTTAATGAGTTTAACCAATCTTTTATGGGCTGCATCTCTTGCTGTAAATATAAAACCGGTAATTAATACAGAATCCCCCGCTTTTAATTTAGAAATTATATCATTATTCAGAGGAGTGGAAATTTTTTTAATATCTGTCATGTCTGTTCGCATTTCTATATAATCCCTTCAGCATGTCGCGCTGCATGGCAACAAATGTTAATGGCTACCGGCATGCCGGCAATATGAGTAGGCACATAATCAATATGCACTGCCAAAGAGGTAATATTTCCTCCTAATCCTGCCGGACCGATTCCCAGATTGTTTATCTTTTGCAAAATTCCCTTTTCTAAATTAGCATACCTTTCATCTTTATTATGTAATCCAATATTTCGGGCAGTGGCCTTCTTGGCAATGACCATGGCCTGATCAATCGTGCCACCGATACCTACTCCGATAATAGTGGGAGGACAGGGATTAGGACCAGCCTTCTTTACAGTCTCTACTACAAAATCAATAATTCCCATCTCTCCATCAGCCGGTTTTAACATGGCTACCGCACTCATATTCTCACTACCAAAGCCTTTGGGTATTACCGTAAATTTGACCTTATCTCCGGGAACAATATCGGTGTAAATGGTAGCTGGTGTATTAGTATAGGTATTTTTTCTATCAAAAACCGGATCATCTACAACTGATTTCCGCAAATATCCTTTTTGATAAGCTTCTTTCACTCCTTCATTTATAGCTTCTTTATAATTACCTTCTACTACGTGGACTTCCTGACCTATTTCTGCAAAAACGACCGCCAATCCGGTATCCTGACAAATAGCAAGTTCTTCAGAAGAAGCTATTTGATTATTTTCAATAATCATTTGTAAGACCTGCCTGCCAATAGGAGAAGTCTCTTCCTTTAAAGCATTTTTTAATCGTTGCATAAGTTCCGGACCAATATAAAAATTAGCTTTAAGAAACAATTCTTTTATTTTATCTTTAATCTGATTGGCTTGAATTTCTCTCATCCTACATCCTTCATACATTAAATATACTTATCTCAATAATTAATTTAATTAATTATATAATATACTATATTTATTTGAAAATCTTTTTTACAAAATTATTTTAGTTTTTTATATTTTTGATAGAACATTTCTATAAGCTTTATTTTTTTCTGCCCTTTCTTCTCAAGCAAGATATAATAATTTTGAATAGGATTTATGAAAATATAATATAATTATAATGGATTCCAATAGAGATAATAAATAGATGGAGAAAAATAATAATGAAATGTCAAAATAATTATAAAAATACACTCTATTTTTTATTTTTATAGAATAAAATTTCTTTAAAACAGTAATATGGAAATCAATATTAGATTAAGTAATTCATTATTATTCTTGCTTTAATAACTTTTTAGCTTTTTGTATAGACCCCTTTACTCTCTTTAAAGAAGTACCGCCATAAGAGGTTTTGGCATTAGCTGCAGCATGAGGATTTAATAATTCTGTTACTTTTTCTTCGAATATTTTATGGAATAATTTAAATTCCTGAAGATTCAATTGACTTAAATTTTTCTTATTTTTTATACAATATAATACAATCTCGCCGACGATTTTATGTGCTTCCCGAAAAGATAATCCTTTCCTTACTAAATAATCTGCCAATTCAGTCGCGGTGGAAAAATCGCCCCTGGTACTCGTTTCCATCTTTTCCTTATTGACCTGCATCGTCTCTATCATCTTACTCATTAAGAATAAAGATTTTTTTATTGTTTCCACTGAATCAAATAATGGTTCTTTATCTTCTTGCATATCATGATTATAAGCCAGGGGTAATGCCTTCATTGCAGTAAAGAGATTTATCATATTTCCGTAAACTCTTCCGGTTTTACCCCTGATTAGTTCTGCAGCATCAGGGTTTTTCTTTTGGGGCATAATACTGCTGCCAGTACAAAATGAATCATCCAACTCAATAAAATTAAATTCTTTAGAAGACCATAGTATTATTTCTTCACTTAAACGGCTCAAATGCATCATACAGATAGAAGCAGCTGATAAAAATTCTAAAATAAAATCTCTATCACTAACGGCATCTAGACTGTTTTCGGAAATCCTGCTAAAATTTAATTGTTTCGCCACATATTCTCTATCAATAGGAAAAGAAGTTCCCGCCAGGGCAGCTGACCCCAAAGGTAATACATCCATCCGTTTAAATAAATCTTTCATACGCCCTTTATCCCGGTTAAATTTATAAAAATAGGCTAAAAGATGATGGGAAAAAAGAATGGGCTGGGCATGTTGAAGATGGGTATATCC
>CAZMLS010000203.1:0-2993 GCA_964567215.1 uncultured Atribacterota bacterium
ATACCTTCCCGCTTCCCCATATGTCATTCCCTCGCAGGAGGGAATCCATCTTTTTCTATTACAAATTCTTAAAAGCGCTTGACAAAGTCATAGTGTTCGCAATGACAGATTTAAGAATTTAAGTTTTTTTCTTCTTCTTTTATTACGGATATTGTGGGTAAATATAAGGTCTGCCTCTTTTCGCGACTTGTAATTTCTTTGTCTTTTCTTCACTCGATGCTATATACTCTGTACTATATACTGTTTTTCTATATGCCAACCCTCAATTCTTACCCAAATCTTCACTATATACTATATACTATATACTAGATACTATATACTGATTAACTATTTTATGGATAGATTTTATTCAACATCCTCGGGAAAGGTATTGTTTCACGAACATGATTTAAATCACAAATCCAGGAAACCGTTCTTTCAATTCCCAAGCCGAATCCTGAGTGTGGAACTGAACCAAATTTTCTAATATCAATATACCATTCATAGCTTTCCCTCGGTAATTTATGTTCCTCAATCCTTTTTTCCAATAATCGATAATCATCAATTCTCTGACCACCTCCGATAATTTCTCCATATCCTTCCGGTGCCAGCATATCTGCTCCCAATACCACATCTTCTCTTTTTGGATCAGGTTTCATATAAAATGCCTTGGATTTTGTAGGGTATCTGTGAACTATTACCGGGCTATCATACCTGCTCGATATTATGGTTTCATCTTCTCCGCCGAAGTCATCTCCCCACTCAACTTTAACACCTTTACTTTTTAGTATTTCAATGGCTTCATCGTAAGATATTCTAGGGAAAGGCGTTTTTACAAGCTCTAACTTCGAAATGTCTCTTTTTAAAATATTTAATTCTTTTCTTCTATTTTTTAAAACCTGACTTATGATATGAGTAATCAGATTTTCCTCAATTTCATTGCATTCATCAAAATCAACGAAGGCTGCTTCCGGTTCAACCATCCAAAATTCCATAAGATGTCTTCTTGTTTTGGATTTTTCGGCTCGAAAAGTAGGTCCAAAACAATAAACTCTTCCAAAAGCTGAAGCAGTTGCTTCATTATATAATTGGCCACTTTGCGTGAGATAAGCTTTATCTCCAAAATATTCGGTTTCAAATAAAGTAGTGGTCCCCTCACACGCTGCCGGAGTTAAAATTGGTGTATCAATTAATATAAAATCATTATTATCTAAAAAATTCCTAATGGATTTGATAATTTCCGCACGAATTCTTAATATTGCATTCTGTCTCGGTGACCTTAACCATAAATGACGATAATCCATTAAGAAACCCACGCCATGTTCTTTTAGTGAAATAGGATAATTTTCTGCTGCTTTACTGATAATATCGATTTTTTTTATTAATATCTCATAACCTGATTGAGCCCGTGGCTCTTTTCTTGCCAAGCCGAATACTTTAATGGCAGATTCGTATTCAAGGCTATCAACCTCTTTAAATACACTTTCTTCTACTTCGTCTTTAATTAGAGTAGCCTGCATAAACCCTGAGCCGTCCCGGATAATTAAAAATTTAATACTCCCACTCGAACGCTTATTGTAGAGCCACCCGTCAATTTCTACTTCTTTTTCAACATAATTTTCAATATTTGCAATTCTTACTTTTTCCATTACTGCCTCCTTAAAAATGAATACACAGATAAATATATGCACAGAGTACGCTGATTATAATATATGATTACTTAGATTTAATGGTAATTTATTAAAAGTTATGTGGATAATTCGTCGATTAGATTATCTATTTTAATTTCTTTTTGTTCTTTGGTCTCCATATTTCTCAAGGTTACCATATTTCTTGATAGTTCTTCCTCTCCGATTATAAGAGTATACTTTGCACCATATTTATTAGCTGCTCTCATTTGAGATTTTAAACTTTTACTCGAATAATCCAAATCAGCAAATAATCCGGATTTTCTTATTTTTTGCAATAATATAAATGCCAAAGAATTATCCTTTTCATTCGTATTTACTACAAATACATCCAAATCCTTTTTCTTTGGCCAACTTACCTTTTGTTTTTCCATGGTGATAATCATTCTTTCAATTCCAGCTGCAAATCCAACAGCCGGTGTTTCCTTCCCACCCAATTCTTCCACTAAATCGTCATACCTTCCACCACCGGCAATCGCATTTTGAGCACCGAGTTCACCAGAAACAATTTCAAATGCAGTTTTCGTATAATAATCCAATCCTCTAACCAATTTATCATCTACGGTATATTCTATTTTTAAATCATCAAGCAAAGACTTAACACTTTTAAAATGTAGGTTACATTCTTGACAAAGATTATTTATAATATTTGGGGCATTTTTTAAGACTGCCTGGCAGCTTTCATTTTTGCAATCCAATACCCTTAAAGGATTTTTCCTTATTCTATTTTTACATTCGTAACATAGTAAGTCTTCCTTTTTAGCTAAAAATGCTTTTAGTTTGTTTATATAATCTGATCTGCATTTTTTACAGCCAACACTGTTTATTAAAACTTTTAAGTCTTTTAAACCCAGTGTTTCATATATTTCCAAAGCAGCAGCAATTATTTCTACATCCGCAACTGGAGATTGTGAACCGACCAGCTCTATACCGAATTGATTGAATTGACGATATCTACCTGCCTGGGGTTTTTCACATCTAAACATAGGACCAAAATAAAATAACTTGACGACTTTTGATATCCTGTCCATCCTTTTTTCCAAATAAGCCCTTACTACTGATGCGGTTCCTTCCGGTCTCAAAGTCAGGCTTCTTCCTTTTCTGTCAGGAAAGGTGAACATTTCCTTGTTAACAATATCGGTACTTTCCCCTATGCCTCTAACAAAAAGTTCAGTATGCTCAAAAATAGGTGTTCTAATTTCTTTGTAACCGTATTTATTCAAGATTTTTCTTATGATATTTTCAATATAATACCATTTATTAATATCTTCAGGTAAAATATCCTGTGTTCCTTTGGGAATTTTGATAAGCAACTGTTTTCTCCTT
>CAZMLS010000204.1:0-2988 GCA_964567215.1 uncultured Atribacterota bacterium
GTTGGAGTAGCTATGGCTATTTCTGCCATTTCCGGATGTCTGGTTGCCGGGTTTGGAATTCCCATACGTCATTTGGTAGAAGGTGGATTTAATTATATTAATACAATTTTAGTGATTGCTACGGCCATGATTTTTATGAAGGTGGTTCAGTATAACGGCATGATGGATACGATGACGCGCTGGATGATTGAGAGATTTCATTTTCGTCCTGCTCTTTTATTGGTCGGGTTATCTTTTATCGTCGTTTTCCCGGGAATGATAACCGGTTCTTCAACGGCTGCAGTATTAACTGCAGGAGTTTTAGTCTCACCCATATTGATATATATGGGTTTCCCCAGAGTAGTTACTGCGGCGATTGTGGCTATGGCTGCGGTTTTTGGTGAAGCGGCACCACCCATTAATATTAATGCTCTCATCATAGGTGGAGGAATCGATTTACCCTATACCGGTTTTACCAAACCTCTGTTGTTGATCACGGTACCTTTAATCGTTGTGGTCAGTCTTTGGTTGGGGAGAAAGTATTTAAAGGTATTTGATTATGAAAAAATAAAAGATAATCTGCCGGTTTCCTATGCAAAAGAATATGGATGGCGCCTTTTTTTACCCGTCATTGTTTTAGTATTGTTGATGCTGAGTGAAACATTTTTACCAAAATTGTTTCCATCATTAGGTATGCCGATTTATTTTTTATTAGCCAGTTTTATTGGGATATTTTCCGGAAAGAAATTCAGTCCCATTAAAATTTCATGGGAAGCAATCCATGACGCTTTGCCGGTTTTAGGCATTCTGGTCGGTGTGGGCATGTTTATTCAAATCATGACTTTAACCGGGGTCAGAGGTTTCCTGGTCATCAATTGTTTAAGTCTTCCCAAGCTGTGGTTATACCTTGGCATTTCAACAAGCATGCCGCTTTTCGGAGCCGTTTCAGCATATGGTTCTGCTTCCGTTTTAGGGGTACCGTTCGCTTTGTCTTTGCTCAACAATAACCCAGTCATTACCGTATCTGCATTATCGCAATTGGCAGCTTTAGGTGATTTGATGCCGCCGACAGCACTTGCCGGAATTTTTGCTGCTCAGGTCGTGGGAGAGAAAAATTATTTTAAAGTGTTGAAGTATTGCATAGTGCCAACCATTTTAACGGCTGCCTGGTGTATCTTCATTATCATATTTGCCAACACGATAGCGAATATATTGTTATAAAGAGAGGTTAATCATGCTGACTATTATTTATAGATTGATCATATTATTTATATCCATTTTAATTGTATGGGACATGTTCAAAGAAAAGAATGCTTGGAATCAATTGACCTGTGCTATGGTGCTCGTTCCCTTTATCTTGAGAATGTTGATGGTTAAATAATATATATTTGAACAAAGAAGGGGTTTAATCAAATGAAAAAAAATCATATCATTGCCATTGGGTTTATTATTCTTTCATTCTTAATTGCCGCTGTTTCTGGCGTTTCTTTTATTGAAAAATGGAAACCGGATATGATTATTAATGGTCCGGGTGTCACCAGGACGGCTCACCTAAGTGATTATTTTCCTGATTTAAAAGGAGAATATAGTGACAGTACCATCTATTTTTTAGAAAGTGAAAATCCTGGGGGAACTGTTTTTCTTTTAGGAGGTACTCATCCAAACGAGCCTGCTTCCATGTTGAGTGCTGTTTTACTTATCGAGAATGCCATAGTCAATCAAGGAAGATTGATTGTCATTCCCCAAGCGAACTTAAGTGCTTTTTCTCATAATGACCCTCAAGAGGCTTCTCCGCAATATATACATTTTGCGACAGATAATGGGATTAGGAAATTTAGGTATGGTTCCCGGGCAACAAATCCCATCCATCAGTGGCCGGATCCGGATATTTATATCAATCAATTTGGACAATCGTTATCCGGCGGTGATAACCGGAATCTAAATAGGGGTTATCCCGGTAATCCATCAGGAAATTATACCGAAAAAGTATGTTATGCGATTATGGAATTCATCCGCAAAGAGAAGTGCGACCTATCCATCGACCTGCATGAAGCTTCTCCGGAATATCCGGTGATTAATGCTATTGTTGCCCATGAAAGATCTGGAGATTTAGCCAGTATGGCGGTGATGGATCTGCAAATGCAGGATTTAGAATTTAATTTGGAAATGTCACCACCTACTTTTCATGGTTTGACACATCGGGAATGGGGAGATTTCAGTGATACTCTGGCTATCCTGATGGAATCAGCCAATGCCAGCCAGGGACGACTTAGAGGAAGAACCGATGAAGCACTGGCTTTGACCGGAAAAGATAAGATGTATGTAAAAGCCGCACAATTAGGCAAACTTTATGTCCCATATGATGAAAACGGACATCCGATAGAGGAAAGAGTAGGCCGTCATTTGACAGCTATGGTTACACTTATCAATAATATGAATTTGTTCTATCCGGAAAAAACAGTGGAATTTTCAGGTGTTCCCTCATATCAGGAAATAAACGAAAAAGGTTATAGTAGTTATTTAAAATAGGATAAATAATTATCTTATAACTAACAAAACCCCCCGCGGTAGAAACCGAGACCACGGGGTATCAATTAATACAAGTTTCCCACAGCTCGCTAAAACTCATTTATTACAAGCGAGTTGTGGGAAACTTGTCTTCTGTTTGTCTCCATGTTATTTGAACCTCCAATTTTTTTATTACAACTCTTATCTTATTGTCCAGTAAAGCGGGGGAGGTGTTATGTTTTGAAAAAATATAAGAATGAATTAGAATAGATATAGAGCATTTTAAACTAAAATATTTATTTTTTTTAAAAGGAAGGATATTGATGAAGTGCTGGATAAAGGGGAAGATATCCCTGATTTACCTTTTTTGGGCGTTAATGATTTTGCTTGTCGGATTACTGTTGGTAGAACAAACTAAATTTGCTGAGCCAACTGCTTATTATAAAGAACAGATTCGAGCTGCCCAGCTTATGAAAAGCTCTTTGGAAGTGATTAAAGAAG
>CAZMLS010000205.1:0-2986 GCA_964567215.1 uncultured Atribacterota bacterium
TGTGGTATATTTCCCCGGTGGACCCGGGGCTGATTCATTTTCTGAGAAATCTTTTAAAGGACCGATTAACCTGATGCTTAACGGAGCACTTAACTATATTAAATCTCAATTTATTGAAGAAAAAATACAAAAATATTCTGACAGGGCAGAAGCGGAACGCAGATATAATTATCCGTATGTAGCAATAGAAGAAATTCTAACCAATGCTGTTTATCACCGTTCTTATGAGATACGTGAGCCTATTGAAGTAAGGATATTGCCGGATAGAATTACGATTGGTAGTTTCCCTGGACCGGACAGGTCAATCACTGATGAAGATATTCAAAACTGTCGATTTATATCAAGGAGATACCGTAACCGGAGAATAGGAGAATTTTTAAAAGAACTGGACATGACAGAAGGGCGAGGGACAGGGATACCAAAGATTTTACAGGCAATCAAAAAGAACGATTCTCCAAACCCGAGCTTTTATACGGATGAAAATCGTAGTTATTTTGTAGTAGAATTATTACTTCATCCAGTATTTGCTAAAGATAAAGAGCCAAAGCTACGGCCAGAGCTACGGCCAGAGCTACGGCCAGAGCTACCTATACAAAATAAAATACTGTGTATTTTAAAGGGCGGTGAGCTTGGCAAATCCGCCATAGCTGAAAAATTAGGTCATAAAGTTATTTCAGGAGAGTTAAATAAGCAAGTGAGAAATTTAATAAAGACCGGTCTTATTGAATATACTATTCCAAAAAAGCCAAGTAGTCCCAAGCAAAAATACCGCTTGACACAAAATAAATAAAGGGGTCTCAACCTTTGACATAAAGAGAAAAATAATGAATTTATAAGGAGCCCATTATGATTGAAGAAGAAAGGAAGAAAAAATCAAGAATACAATGTATAGTTTTACCAAAAAGGTCACATTTAAAAGCGAATGAAAAAAATAAAGGGGTCTGGTCTCAACATTTGACATAACTTCTTCCTAGGATTGTAGCTAATCTAACAGAGCTAGATAAGGGGATAAAATAAATAATAGAATTAATAGATAAATTGAGAAGATGTAGTAGGTTAATAATTCGGTAACTATTTATGATTTTAATTTTTTTAATCAAAAAATAGGTTAAATAAGGAGGTAATGATGAAGAAATTATTTTATTCAAAGTTAATTTATATCACCATAATGTTCTTTTTTATTTTTACTACTGCCCTGGCTCAGTCCGGGCTAGATATGGAAGATTCACTATATCAGCAAGGAAAAATATTGGGAATGAATTTTAAGGTTACCTACCAATATTTCTCAGAAGAAGAAAAGGGGAATATGGTATTCAACAGAGGCTATCTTTATGAGAAAGTTTATTCAGATAAAAATAAATATATTTCGGAATATGAGTTATTAAAAGAAGGGTTAGTTAAAAAATACGGAAAACCAACCTTAGAGAAACAGGAATGGAAAGATGATGGCTATAAAGGAATAAAAGCTTTATGGGGTCATGCGGTTAGCAAAGGTAAATTAACTTTTTTGTCTACATGGAAGACCGATAAATTAGATATCGAATTTTGTTTATATGGTAAAGATTATCGAATTTATCTGGAAATCCATACGAAGACAAAAAAATAGAAAAGGAGCATGCAACATTTGACACTTAAGATTTATATGTCAAATGTTTAGACCAGGTCCCGTGAACATCCCATTTTCTTATTCTGGTGATTATGAAATATATTAAAAATAGGTAATCAAGGGGGGAAAAATAATGGAGGAAACAATAAAAGAACTAACTCTATTACTGATATATCTTACATTATGGGAAGAAGATGCCGGTCTTACAAAAGTTCAAAGGAGCTGGAAAGGTTATCCTTTTGACACCCTGGATGAATTAAAAGAGAAAGGATATATTGATGGAAATAAACGCGCAAAATCAGTATATCTAACAGAAGAAGGGTTAGGTAAGGCAAAAGAGCTTATGAAAAAATATATTGGGAAGGAAGAATAAAAGAGTTCGGGTGTATACTTTCATGCAGTAGAGATTTTTCCTTTATGGAAGGTTTTAATCTGGAGATAATACTGGTAAGGATAAAGCTATAATGGATGGAGCTGAATATTGTGATTTCTGATATGTGAGGAAAGTGTGACAGGGGACAGATGCTGCAGGAAATAACCCGGCAGCTTTTAGCGAAAGAGCTATAGGGTTTGAGGAGTATATTAATAGGAGAGAGGAACGATGAAAACAGTTGTTGTCTATAAATCAATATCAGGTTTTACTAAAAAATATGCGGAATGGATTGCAGAGGAACTGGAAGCTGATTTATTCGGGAGAGAAAAAATTGATATTGATATATTACTTAAATATGACATTATCATTTATGGTGGAAGTTTGCATGCGGTTGGAATAAGCGGAGTAAATATTATAAAAGACAATCTCAGTGAATTAAGAGATCAGAATATTATCATCTTTACTACAGGGGCATCACTATCAAAAGAAAGTATAATATCTGAGGCGAGAGATAATAATTTTTCTGCAGAGGAACAAAAACAAATACAATTTTATTATTTTCGCGGTGGGTTTGATTTTAATAAGTTGAACTTAATAAATAAAATATTGATGACTTTATTTAAGTGGAAAATGCAATTAAAACGGCATAAAACACCGGATGAAAAAGGGATGTTAGCAGCATACTCTAAACCAATGGACTTTACCAAGAAAGAAAATATAAAAGGGTTGGTGGAATATGTTCGTTCACTAAGATAAGGAATAATGGACTATTTTATCTAACAACAAGGTTAGCAAGAGAGGGTTGTTTGTCGCAATGAATAAGACAATGGGATGTTTCAAAGATGAAAGCAGACACCTATTTTTTTGGACAATTAATATTTTACTTTTAAATTAAATAGATAGGAAAGATGTTACAAGTTAATAATTCGGCAACTTTTAGTGGACAATTTAGGGAGTCTGAGGAGTTTCTTAACCGGATGGTTGAGGCTTTAAAAAAAATTAAACCA
>CAZMLS010000206.1:0-2956 GCA_964567215.1 uncultured Atribacterota bacterium
AATCGGTTAATTGGCAAATTGGTAAATTGAATTATCCTATTTTATTTTTTTATTTTCTTAATTTTCTTTACTATATACTAAATACTAAATACTAGATACTAGATACTAACGACTAATTTAATTGGTTAATTAATAAATTGGAGAATTGTTGAATTAGTTAATTAGTTAATTGAAACATTTTGTATTTCTTTTTTATTTTCTTTACTAACGACTATTCACTATTCACTATTCACTAACGACTAATTTAAGGAGGAAACATGTCTTTAATTATCGGGCTTACCGGAGGAATTGTCAGTGGTAAGTCAACCGTTGCAAAGATGTTTCAAAAACTAGGTGCAAAGATTATTGATGCTGACAGGATAGGACATGAAGTTATTTTGCCTAACAAACCGGCATGGAGAAAATTAATTAAAAGTTTTGGAAAAGGTATTTTAAAAGAAGATTTGACCATCGATAGGAAAAAATTAGGCAATTTAGTATTTAATGATAAAAAATTATTGAAAAAATTAAATGAAATTACTCACCCTGAAATTAAAGAAATAATAATAAAAGAAATAAATAAATTTAAAGACGACAATCGTCTTTATAATAAAATAATGATTATAGACGCTCCTTTAATCTATGAAGCAAGCATGGATTATTTAATGGAGAAGATAATTTTAGTTCAATTAAATGAGAAAGAGCAAATTAAAAGATTAGCCATAAGAAATATTTTTACCAGAGAAGAATCTTTAAAAAGAATTAATTCCCAAATTCCCAACAAGGAAAAAACAGAAAAAGCTGATTATATTATAAATAATAATAATTCAGTAGAAAAAACAAAAGAACAAGTAATAAAGATATGGCAGGAGATTATAAAATTAACATAAAAAAGTAAGCCCGGATTCAAAAAAAAGAAAAAAGTTATAAGATGGAATTTAAAACCCAGGATTAGCGTGTAGATGTGGAAAGGAAAATTTGCATTAGAATATAAAGCGAAGAAAAAGGCAAAAGAGGAGAATGCTCAAAGATTGTATAAAAAATACCATCCAGAGTGTAACATCAAGTTGTTGTTTGGAATGAATCACTATTATTATAGTGAGATGCGAGATATAATTTATGAAAAGATGAGGTGATTTTTATGGAATTGATCAGCATCATTGAAGTAGCACGCGGAGAAAAAGAAGCAGATCTATTATTAAAAAACGGAAAAATAATTAATGTATTTTCCGGAGAAATTTACTCTATGGACGTAGCGATTTATAAAGGCATGATTGTGGGACTGGGAGAAGGTTATCACGCAAAAAATGAGATAGACATATCAAATCAATATTTATCTCCCGGCTTTATCGACGGACATATACATTTAGAAAGCTCCATGGTAAAAGTATCAGAATTTGCCCGTACAGTAGTTCCTCTGGGTACAACCTCGGTTGTTATCGATCCTCACGAAATAGCAAATGTATTTGGTTTAGAAGGTATAAGATACATGCTAAAATCGAGTAAGTATAATCCTTTAAATATTTTTATGATGTTACCATCTTGCGTTCCTGCATCGTCATTTGGTACTTCAGGAGCCAACTTGAACATAACTGACCTTTATCACTTATTTGAGGAAAAATGGGTATTAGGTTTGGGAGAAATGATGAATTTCCAGGGTGTTTTAAATAAAGTCCCTGAGGTATTGGATAAAATAGCCATTGCATCCAATAAATGCATTGATGGGCATGCTCCTAATTTATCCGGAAAAGATCTTTGTGCATATATTTCAACAAAAATCAGGTCTGATCATGAATGTACTACAGTAGAAGAAGCCAGAGAAAAATTAAGACTTGGTATGTATATCATGCTAAGAGAGGGATCGGTTACCAGAAATTTATTAGATCTTTTACCTTTAATTAATTCAGAAAATTCCCGAAGATGTTTTTTTTGTTGTGATGATCGGCATCCGAAAGATTTAATTGAGGAAGGTCATATCAATTATATTATTAAAACCGCGATAAAAGAAGGGATTCCACCGATTACAGCTATCAGGATGGCTACTTTAAATACAGCTGAGTATTTTAGATTAAGAAATTTAGGCGCAATCGCGCCCGGCTATTCTGCAGATTTAGTAGTTTTTGATAATTTTCAAAATTTTAAAATCCTAAAAGTTTTTAAAGATGGAAAATTAGTTGCGGAAAATGGGAAATTATTAGATTTAAATCCTAAACCCTTGAATGTACCCATTAGGAGTTCAGTAAATATTAAATGGTTGAAACTGGAAGATTTTAGTATTCCCGATAAAAAAAGAAAGTGTAGAATTATAAAGATAATACCCGGTCAGGTTATTACGGAAAAAGTAATAGAAAGACCTAAAACTAAAGATGGATTAGTAATTGCGGATATTGAGAAGGATATTTTAAAAGTTGCAGTAATAGAAAGACACCATGCTTCGGAAAAAGTGAGCGTAGGACTGGTTAAGGGAACCGGACTTAAAAAAGGTGCTGTAGGTTCATCTGTTGCACATGATTGCCATAATATTATTATCGTAGGAACGAACGAAAAAGATATGTTGAATGTTGGTGCGGCAATTGCTAAAATGGGTGGTGGATTAGCGATATCTGTTGACGAAAAAATAATCAATTCATTACCTTTGCCTATTGCAGGTTTGATGTCAGATAAGACTTTGCCGGAGGTAAAGGAAAACTTGGATTCAATCTATAAAACAGCACAGGAATTGGGAATTACAGTAGATGATCCTTTTATGGCGATAGCCTTCTTATCTCTTGAAGTAATACCTCATCTGAAAATAACCAATTTAGGATTAATAGATGTAGATCAATCTAAAATTGTTGATTTGTTTGTAGAATAGCAAAGACAGCAAAGACAGTATGTAGTATATAGTATCAAGTCAAAGATAGGATTCGGGTTGGAGTTGCGGGTTAGATAGTTAAGAAAATAGAATTCAGGAGACAGGAGTCAGAATCCAGAATAA
>CAZMLS010000207.1:0-2955 GCA_964567215.1 uncultured Atribacterota bacterium
ATTACTTCCTTCTCAGGTTTTTGGAAAAGAGATGATAAAAAATGAAGACGGTGGATCGATTATAAATATTTCTTCTATGAATGCTTTTCGTCCTCTTACCCGAATTCCCGGCTATTCTGCTGCTAAAGCGGCGGTAAGTAATTTTACCCAGTGGTTGGCAGTTCATTTTGCCCAGGAATATAATAAAAGCTTAAGGGTTAATGCTATTGCTCCGGGATTTTTCCTCACTACCCAGAATCGTTTTCTACTAACCAATGAAGACGGTAGCTTGACTCCCAGAGGGGAAACTATTATTACCCATACCCCTATGGGGAAATTTGGAGAACCGCAGGATTTAATCAGTACCTGTATATGGCTTGCTTCCGATGCCTCTAAATTTATTACCGGAATCATTGTTCCGATAGATGGAGGATTCAGTGCATTTTCGGGAGTCTAATTAGTATCGAGTATGTAGTATCTAGTATGTAGTGAAGAAAAGAGAGAAAAGAAAATAGAATCCAGAAGTCAGAAACCAGAATAGAACAGAATAGAATATGTGATATTTAATGAAAATCGAAAAACGTAAAGTGAAAAACCATAATTCAAAATTTATAATTAAATCGGGAACTAAAAACTTACATCATGTGTCTTTTATTTAATACTAATGATTAACTATTTACTGATTTAATTGGTTAATTGAAAAGCCGGCTTTAACTAGTAAACTGGATAACCGGACAACTGGTTAACTTAATGCTAACGACTAATAAAAATGGAGGAAATGTAAATGGAAAAACAAAATATTGGATTAATAGGATTGGGTCCTATGGGACAGAATTTAGTTTTAAATATAGAAAGCAAAGGTTATGAGGTAGCAGTATTTAATAGAACAAGTGCTAAAACGAAAAAATTTGCCGAAGGGACAGCTAAGGATAAAAATATATTGCCTACTTATTCCTTGAAAGAATTTGTAAATTCTTTGGAATCTCCTCGAAAAATAATTTTACTTGTAAAGGCAGGGAAAGCTGTAGATAACTTTATTGAAAAACTCATTCCTTTATTAGATAAAGGAGATTTAATTATTGATGGTGGAAATTCTTATTTCAAAGATACTATCAGGCGTAATAAAGAATTAAATCAAAAGGGATTACTTTTTATTGGAACGGGTATTTCGGGGGGAGAAGAAGGAGCCTTAAAAGGACCGGCGATCATGCCCGGCGGACAGAAAGAAGCATATAATTTAGTAGAAGGTTTATTTAAAAAAATTTCCGCTAAAGCAAGCGATGGTCTTCCTTGCGCCTCTTATATCGGACCGGATGGTGCAGGACATTTTGTAAAAATGGTACACAATGGCATTGAATATGGTGACATGCAATTGATTGGTGAATGTGTTTGGATTTTTAAAAATGCTTTAGATATGAATTCCGAAGAAATTGCTCAGGTTATGACCAGGTGGAATAGTGAAGAAGATGTACTTCGTTCTTATTTAATAGAGATAACCGGTGAAAGTATGAAAGAAAAAAATAAAAAGGATAGCGGGTATTTAATTGATCGAACTGCAGATATTACCAGAATGAAAGGTACGGGTACATGGACAGTACAAAGTGCATTGGAATTATTGGTCCCCATACCAACTATTACTGCTGCTGTTTTCTCCCGGGAAATGTCTCAGGATAAGGATTTAAGATTAAAAGTGTCTAAAATATTGCCAGGCTTTAGGGAGAAATATTTAAAAGAAAAGGAACAATTTATAAAAATTGCTCATGATGCACTTTACCTGGCAAAGCTATCTTCTTATGCTCAGGGGATGGCGTTGATGCAAGCTGCTTCCAGAGAATATCATTGGAATTTAAATTTAGGGGAAATTGTCCAGGGATGGAGAAGTGGTTGTATTATTAGAGCTCAGTTCTTGGATGAAGTCACGAAAGCATATCAGGAAAATCCCGAAATGCCTAATTTACTTACTGCTTCGCGATTTGCCCAAGTGGTTAAAGAAAGTATTGGTAAATTGGTTAGTATTAATGAAGTTGCAAATCGGGTGGGGGTAGCAGCACCTGCCATGGGAAATTCTCTTAATTATATTATGCAATTAGCCAGCCCGGTGATGGTCTCGGCACAAGTATCTGCTTTGCAAAGAGACTATTTTGGAGCCCATGGATATTTCAAACTTCAGGGGACATATGAACCGGAAATAATGAAAACTCCGGAAGGGAAAATTAGAGAATTTCATACTCAATGGATGCTGCCCGAACGGCCTGAGGAGGAATGGATTAAGTAAGTAAAAAGTAATCAGTAAACAGTAACAAATACTAAAGGGAAAAGTGAGAATAAGAAGCAGGGAGTGAATAGGAAAACTTATTTCTTATTACTCATCACTTATTACTCGTTACTTATCACTATATTTAAAGAGGTAAAAAAATTGCTGTCAATTGAGAATCTTAAGGGAGAATTAACAGAAGAACAATTAGAGACAATCGTAAGAGAAAGTCTAAAAGACTTAAGGTTGGTAAAAAAAGTTCTTTTAATTCATCCTGATTATACAAGAACTGATTTTTCTCATAAATTGGTTCCTCTAATTTACCGGGAGTTAAAAAGTAAGGGAATGGAAAGAATTGATTCCTTAAATGCCGGAGGGACTCATAGAGAGATGAGTGAAATAGAAATTCGAGAAAAGCTGGGTCTATCTTCTCAAGATAATTTTAACCATTTTTATAATCATGAATATAATGACCCCGAACAGCTTATTACAGTAGGAGAGATTCCCGCTTCTTTTGTAGCAGAAAGAACAAAAGGAGAATTATCTCAATCAATTCCTGTAGTCGTAAATAAATTAATTACCGAAGATTATGATTTAATTATAATCTTAAGCGGAACAGTTCCTCATGAAGCTGCCGGTTATGCCGGAGGATTAAAAGTATTTTTTCCTGGTATTTCCGGTCCGGAAGTCATTGATTTTTTTCACTGGGCAGCGGTTATCGT
>CAZMLS010000208.1:0-2947 GCA_964567215.1 uncultured Atribacterota bacterium
AATTTGGAAAATTGCATCTAAGTATTTGTTTAAAAGCAAGGTTGTCGCTGAATTAGCCAAAGATGCAAATATTAGTATTGAGGTTAGTAAAAAAGAGAATTCAGGAAGCACTACTTTATCCGGAAGCATAAAGAATATAAGCTCCTCAACTTTAAATAATTTGGTAATAAACGGAATGATTCTCAAAGATAACAACATAACAGGCGAGAAATATATGGTATCTAAAATCATTAAAGACACTACGGAAACTGGCGTTACTCTGGCAACTGGAGCGGAGCAGAGCTTTGAATTTGTTTTAGAAGAATTAAGTTGGGCTACTAATATGAGTGGAGTTATTTTCGTTCAGGATAGTTCTACAAAAGAAATTCTTCAGGCGAAATATGTAGATTAAATCATTTGCCCGGTTACCCGATTTACTGTTTGGTTAGTTAAAATAGTGTATAGTTGTTATTTGCTGATTTTATAAATAAAATTAAATTTTATTAACAAAATGGAGAGTATAAAAAATGAAATACTACAATAAACTTATTTTATTATTTGTAATGATTTTTATATTAATAGCAATGAATATAGGATGTACTGGTAGTATTCCTATCATTCCAGGAATAACAGATCCAAATCCAACAATCAACCCGGATAATAGCTCGGTAAGCTATATAACGGTTAGTGCTACTTCCTCTTCTGTAAAAGTCAGCGAACCCGCGCAATTAGTTGTAAAAGGTTATAATTCAGATGATGAGTGGATTATACTGGATAAATCCAAGGTATATTCATGGGGATGGACTGTTCAAGGACAGTGTTATCTTTGCATTAAACCTTTTGTAGAATTATCCCCGAAGAGCGGTTCTTTAACTACTACATTTTCTTCGGGTAAGACTGGAACATTCTATATTGTCGCTTATTATCAAGAAAACCCGGGAGATAAATATATTTCCGATTATACTGAAGTAAAAGTAACCAACTAATCCAAGCGATTTATGTCAGAAGGAGTGTACTTTAATTTTGCCTAAAAAAAATATCATTTTTTCTATAATTGTCTTAATAATAATTGTTGCAGGTATTATAGTAATATCCGCTAATTTTTCAAATAAACTACAGCAACCTCCTCAAATTTCAATTTCCGAAGAAAAATGGGATTATGGACAGGTGGAGGCAAATGCGAAACCCACTCATAATTTTATTTTAACCAATGAAGGTGGAAAGACCTTATACATAGATAGAGTAAGAGCATCTTGCGGATGTATAAAAACAAAATTATCAACTGATGAAATACCATCAGGAAAATCGACAGAACTATCGGTAACTTTTGACACCACTGGTTACGAGGGGACTGTAGGCAAAGCAATATATATTAAAACGAATGATGAAAAAGAACCCGAGAAAAAGATTATGGTAACAGTTGATGTCGGACATCTAACCAAGCCAAAAATTAATGTTTCCAAGAACTCATGGGAATTGGGACTTCTTTCTGAGGGAGATATGTCTACATTAAAAGGAGAAATAGAAAATATCGGGGATGCAGATTTAATAATCGACGACTTGGCTACCTTTGATAACATTGAAGACAATTTTGGTTTACCCTTAATAATTCCACCACACGATAAGTTTGAATATATCTTAACCTATGATTCTACCGGACATGAATTAGGAGAAGTAAAAGAAGCCATTCGATATAGTTGTAATGATCTAAAAAATAAAACCCAATCTATCTTTATATCTGGTTATATAAAAGAAAGAGAAGTTTCCGGTATCGGTTTTTCACCGGAAGAAGTAATTATTAACTACGATTTTGTATCCGAAGAGGATATAGCAGGAAAATATATTTTAAAAAATTTAGGAGATAAAGAATTAAATATTATTTCTATCAACAGCTCTGTCGATTATATCTCTCCTCAATATTCTAATCTTAAATTAAAACCGAAAAAAGAAGAGGAACTACCGGTAATAGTTTCAAAAAATAAAGCTCAAGAAATCCTGGGAGAAGGAGAAGTCACAGAATATATTTACCTAACTATCGCCCTCCCGGTTAAAATTAGCAAGTAACTATTTAGTTACCCAGATAAATTAGTCGTTTTTCTCCCTCTTCGATAGGGAAGGATTAACCTTTCTTATCTCCTCCCCCTTGAGGGGGGAGGATTAAGGTGGGGGTGAAACTAGTCAACAATTAGGAGTTTAAAATGTCTATAAAAAACACCATAAGAACCTTAACGATTATAGCTGGGATATTTTTATTATTATTTTTGGTAGGTTGTGAATCAACAGGCACCGATGAAGCCCAAATTACTCAGATTGCTAAAAATATTGAAGAAGCCATAAAAGAAAAAGATGTGGATTTATTCATGGAGAGTATATCTTATGATTATTCAGATACCGATGGTGGAACCTACGATAATCATATTAATAACCTGCCAGAAGAAATATTTTCCAAAATAGAAGATGCAGAAGATTTAGCAGATATTTTATCGGTATTTAAAATTGAACCAAAAGTTTCGATACCCGAAAGTGATATAATAGTAACTGATATATATGCTACCGGAAAAATGGAAATTAAAATATCTCTGGAGGGATGTATCCTTTGGGTTATTTGCACAGATTTGTACAACGAAACTACGGAATATAACGTCGATTTTATAAAAGAAGACGAAGATTGGAAAATAATCTCTCTCATCGAAACGTAGAAACAAGTTGTATTTCCAGAATTTCCTCCCCCTTGAGGGGGGAGGATTAAGGTGGGGGTGAAATTGCCCCCTCTCACCCTAACTTTCTCCCTCCAGAGGAGAAGGAATTAGTAAAAACTAGAGTTTGAGGAAAATAATGGAACAAAAAGAAATAAATATATCTACTGATCCCGGTTCTTTCTGGAATAAGGCCATTGAACTAACTGTTATTGCTTTAGTTGTTTTAGTTCCTATAGTATTTTACCCCCGTTTAGTAAAAATATTTAATC
>CAZMLS010000209.1:0-2933 GCA_964567215.1 uncultured Atribacterota bacterium
TAAACTTAGCCTGGGGTTAAGCAAGCAATAATTAAGGGGAGTCTATTTCTTTCTTTATTATTCATCCCTGTACCCGCATTTCCCGCCCGCACTATAACTATCCGCTTATTTCGTACTATCTAAAAACTAAAAATGAATAACCAAAAACCGCTTTTATAATCTTTTTCTTCTTCACGCGATACACGAATATACCAGGATGAAAGGGAAAACTTGATATATCATAAATAACATGCTAAAATAACCTTACTAATATTGTAGTAACATGCTAAAATAGTGAGGTAATATATGAAAAATATGAAAAGATTAAAACCGCGAAGAATTACCAATAAAATTATGAGCAGGCTTTTGAAAGGAAATGATTTAATAGTACTTTTAGGAGCCAGGCAGGTCGGTAAGACTAGCATAATGCATATATTGATAGACAGCCTCCTAAAAGTGGAAAAAGTTGAGAGAAATAGAGTGTTTTATTTCGACCTGGAAGATATGAATTTATTAGAGATAGTAAATCGTGGCGTTGAAGAGTTTCTTGCTTTCCTTGAGGCAAACGGAGCAGATTTAAAAGAGAGATGCTTTGTCTTTCTTGATGAAATTCAATATATGGAAAATCCGAGTAATTTTTTAAAAATCCTTGTAGATCATCATAAGGAAATAAGCGTAGTGGTAAGCGGTTCATCGTCCTTTTCCATAAGGAATAAATTTAAGGATTCATTAGCAGGTAGAAAAAGGATATTTAAAATTTATCCTCTTGATTTTGGTGAGTTTCTTGAATTTAAAGATAGAGGTGACCTGGCAGGTTTTTTAAGTAACGGTGATTGGGAGAAAGCCCGTTTCTTTGAAAGCAATTATATAAGATATCATGAAGAATATGTCATCTTTGGAGGCCTCCCCAGGATTTCCCTCCTTCCGACTAAAGAAGAAAAAGTTGAATATCTAAAAGATGTAGTCAATTCATATATTAAAAAAGATATTAAAGATCTTTTTCGCATAGATAATCCTTATGCCTTTAATAGAGTTATTAAATTACTTGCCTTACATGCAGGTAACTCCTTAAACTTTACTAATCTCACCACTATTTGTGGAATATCCCGGCATACCTTTGAGCGCTATCTATTTATTTTAGAAAGTTCATTTATTTTAAAATTAATAAACCCTTTTTACTCTAATAAGATAAAAGAAGTTGCCAAGATGTCCAAACTATACTTTATGGATACCGGGATTAGAAATATAATTGTAGGTGATCTAAATTCTTTAGAAGGAAGAAGGGATTCCGGTAGTTTGGTGGAAAACTCAGTATTTTTAATGCTTCTCACTATGAAAGCTCCTCTTGAGGAAATATACTATTGGAGGACAAAAGCCGGCGCTGAAATGGATTTTGTTTTAAAAGGCGAAGGTGAAAGCCTACGGGGTTATGAAGTAAAATATCGACCTTTTACAAAAGCAAAAATTACCAGAAGTACCAGATCTTTTATAAATGAGTATTCACCAGCACTAACCTGCATATGTACCAGGAATTTTTATCAGGATAAACTAGATATGGATTTGATGGGATTTAGCGATTTGAATGATAAGTCCAAGCTCATATTTATTCCCGCATTCTTTCTCTAAGGGAATATAAAGGGCCGACTATTTTTTTATTTTCTTTTCTTACACTTGTTTCCCGCACTATAACTATCCGCTATAACTATACGCTTGTATTTCTGTATTTTCCCGGACCGCTAGACTATTTATTCTCGTATTCTGTTTTCCCCTTACTAAATACTAACGACTATTTTGACTGGAAGACCGGTAGACCGACAGACTGGCCGACTCTTTATTCTCTGTATTTTCTCTTTTCCTAACTCGATACTCGATACTATATACTCAATACTGTTTTTTCCTCGATACTGTTTGATTTATTGGTAAATTAACTAAAAAACTGATAAAATAAAAATAAATGGATAATATATCTATCTCCACAAAGCAAAGCAATAGGAGGCAAAGATTATGTTTCGAGATAATTTATCAAAAAGAATAGAAATAAATCCCCGGATAATGGTTGGTAAGCCCGTTATTAAAGGAACGAGGATTCCGGTGGAAATAATATTACGGAAACTTGCTCAAAATGTTTCAATGGATAAAATTCTCCAGGATTATCCACGCCTTACATCTAAAGATATTCAAGCTGCTTTAGAGTATGCTGCAGAATCAGTTCATGGAGAAGAAGTTCATTTGCTAAGAGCGGTAAAGTGAATTATGAAATTTCTTATTGATGAAAGTGTAGAAAAACCCATTGTAGGACTGGTTAAGAGATCAAAAATATGATGTTATGTATGTTGCAGAAAGCTCTTCAGGGATAACTGATGAAGAAGTTATCAGCCTTGCTAATTGTGAAAGTCGAATTCTTATAACCAACGATAAAGATTTTGGTGAATTAATTTTTCGCCAAGATAGAATAACACAGGGGATATTACTTATACGTGCTGCAAATGAAGAATCTTTAAATAAACTTAGATTAGTGCAAGAGGTTTTAAAAAAAGTAAAAAAGAAACTAAAAGGAAATTTTATAGTAGTAAACGAAACAGGGATTAGAATAAGAAAAATTTATCAAAATAAATAACATCTATCTAACCTTTTATATCCCATTCGCTTCCTCTATTCTGTCTTTCAGGTTTTTCGAAAGCACACGCGGTAATCTCACCTTGTATTTTGCATTTTCTTCCTCCCATTTCCATCCCACACTATAACTATACGCTAACCCGCAATTATAACTTTCATCTTATCTTTTGCATTTTCTTCGACTGGCAGACTGGCTAACCGGCAGACTGATTTTGTATTTTCTCTTTTCCTCACTCGATACTCGATACTATATACTCAATACTGTTTTCACCTTGCATTTTTCTTTGTATTTTCTCTTTTCCTCACTCGATACTCGATACTATATACTCAATACTGTT
>CAZMLS010000210.1:0-2909 GCA_964567215.1 uncultured Atribacterota bacterium
CTTTGGTGCCTGGCACAAAAGTTTACATTTATGACAACTCTGGTGCCAGGCACCAGAGTTGTCATTGATTCAAATTATTAAAATGGATTTTTAGTCAGTGCTATCTTTAATGCTTCGTCAATGTTATTAACTGCTACAAATTTAATCTTCTTTTTAATTCCTTTAGGTATTTCTTCTATATTTTTTAAATTTTCATTAGGAATGATGATGGTTTTAATTCCAGATTGATAAGCAGCTAATATCTTTTCTTTTAATCCCCCTACAGGTAATATTCTTCCCCTTAAGGTAATCTCTCCCGTCATTGCAACATCTTTTCGAACAGGTATTTCGGTAAGCGATGAAATTAAAGAAGTAGCGATAGTAATACCGGCGGACGGACCATCTTTCGGAATTGCACCTTCCGGAACATGAACATGAATATCACAGTTCTCATAAAAATTTTTTTCAATTTTAAACTTTTCCGATTTCGACCTAACATAGGTTAGTGCGGCTTTTCCGGATTCCTGCATAACCTCTCCTAATTGTCCGGTTAAAGTTAATTTTCCCTTTCCGGGCATGATTATTGTTTCGATAGGTAGTATCTCACCACCGGCTTCTGTCCAGGCTAAACCTGTTGCTAACCCAACTATGTCCTCTTTTTCGGAATTATCATTTTTATATTTTGATATTCCTAAATATTTTTTTAAATTCTTTAAAGTAATCTTTGTCTTTTTTTTCTTTTCACCATAGGCAATCTTTAAGGCTATTTTCCTGCAAATAGCTGCAATTTCTTTTTCTAATCCTCTTACTCCTGCTTCATGAGTATATTCTCTAATTATTTTTATTAGACACGCTTCAGATATTTCAACATTTTCTTTTTTAAATCCGTGATTTTTTAACTGCTTGGGAATTAAATAATTTTGTGTAATTTTGATTTTTTCATACTCTGTATATCCTGGAATATTAATTATTTCCATTCTGTCTCTCAAAGAGTGTGGAATCTCATATTCTGCATTCGCAGTCGTAATAAAGAATACATTTGACAAATCAAAGGGTATTTCCAAATAATGATCGCTAAATACGCTATTTTGTTCAGGATCTAAAACTTCAAGTAATGCGGAGGTAGGATCTCCTCTGAAATCCATGCTCATCTTATCTATTTCATCCAATAAAAATACAGGATTATTGGTTTTTGCATTAATAACCCCCTGAATAATTCTTCCAGGCATTGAACCTATATAGGTTCTTCGATGCCCTCTTATTTCCGCTTCATCTCTCACTCCTCCCAGAGAGACTCTGATAAATTTTCTTTCCATAGCTCTCGCAACAGATTTTGTTAAAGATGTTTTACCAACACCCGGAGGACCTACAAGACATAATATAGCGCCCTTTTTACTCTGGCTTAATTTTTGAACTGCTAAATATTCCAATATTCTCTCTTTAATTTTCAATAAACCATAATGATCTTCATCTAATATTTTCTTGGTCTGTTTAATATTTAGATTTTCTTTGTCTTTTTTATTCCAGGGAAGAGATAACACACATTCCAGATAATTGGTAATAACGCCGCTTTCTGCTGACAAAAAAGGTGTTTTTTCCAAATGTGCTACTTCCTTCAGCAATTTCTCTTCTAAAGTGCTGGATAGCTTGAGTGTTAATATTTTTTCTTTAAATTCATTTGATTCTGGAGTGTTATTATCTTTATTTCCTAATTCTTTTTCGATTTCTTTTAATTGTTCTTTTAAATAATACTCTTTTTGAAATTTTTCCAAGGTGTCATCAACTTTATCTTTTATTTTATTTTCAATTTTTAATATATTATTTTCTTTTTTTATAATAGTAACTATTTTCTTTAATCGGTCTATAGGTTCTACTATTTCCAATAATTTTTGCTTGTTTTCCATATCGATGTTTAAATTTGAGGAGATAAGATCTGCTAATTTATCCGGCCTTTTTATATTGTCCATAGAAAACATAAACTCAGAAGGTAATTTACTGTTTAGTTCCAGATATTTTTCAAAACTTTTTACTGCATACCTCATTAAAGCTTCGGTTTTTATATTCTTCTGTAATTTTGCTTTGAATTTTTCAACTTTTACCTTCAAATATTCGTTACTTTCTTCTTTGTTAACTATTTTTGCTCTATCGATACCTTCAATCAATATTTTTACAGTATCGTCAGGTAATTTATATATTTGAATAATCCGGGCAATAGTGCCCACAAGATAAAGATCCTCCATGCCCGGGTATTCTACTTCTCTATCTTTTTGCGAAACCACAAATATATTATTCCTATTGCTTATTGCTTCTTCCAGAGCTTTTATAGATTTTTCTTTAACGATGAAAATAGGGATTACCATATGTGGAAATACTACCGTATTTTTTAATGGTAATAAAGGCAGTATATTTTTATTGATATTATTTATTTTTTTATTATTGTTATTCATTTAGAAATTGTAACTCCCTTTTACTATGTTAATTAAATTAAGCAATTTACCAATACTCCAATTCACCAATACTCCAATTAGTCAATTAAGATTAATTGACTAATCAACCAAGTTATCTTGCTTCTTTTATATTTTAGTTTTTTATTATTGTGTACAGAGATAAGGTCTGCCGTTACTCGTAACTTACAACTTTCATCTTCTCTCTATACTCTATTTTCTTTATCTTCACTCTCAACTCGAAACCTGTAACCTTCTTTATCTTTTCCCAAACTATATACTAAATACTGTTTTTCCTCGCAATTATTTCCCGCGTCTATACACTATACACTACTACTATACACTGCATACAGTTTTATACCCGCATCTTTTCCTGGACTATATACCATATACTATATACTAAATACTGTTTTCTAAATACTGTTTTCTCTCCCACACTTCTGCCCGCATCTTTTCCTGGACTATATACTAGATACTAGATACTAG
>CAZMLS010000211.1:0-2908 GCA_964567215.1 uncultured Atribacterota bacterium
ACAACCCAGGTGTCCGGATAATTATTGACGGATTTTTGAATCTTCGTTAATGCCTCATTTATTGTTTCTTCGAACATAAAAACATTTTTAACTGCTTTTTCTCTGCTTAATTGATCTTTTATCTTTGTCATGGTGAAAACTCCTTTAATGAAAAATTTTTTTCAGGTACCAGAAATATATTTGGGACCTGGGTCAATTTTAACATAGATTACCGGTGAAAGCATAATTTAAGAAGATGAGAAAAGTTAAAATCGATTTTAAAGCGTTTTAAGCACTAATTTTGATAGAGGCCTTACTTTGGTATTAAATATAGGGTAGTTGTTTTAGGATAATATGCACAAAACACGAAATCGATATGTTTAGTGTACTAAGCAATATATTTTATTTGTTAGTAGTAAATGATTTTTTTTCTACGCAAATAAAATATATTGCGGCTCTTAGCCGGGAAGAAATTTTAAATAGTCCTCAAAAACTACTGTTTTTTAGCTCTATTGAAATTTCTGCCGGTTCTTTTCTTTTCTTTCTGCTCTTTTAGTATTTTTTTTTAATAGGTGGGTTCGGGTCCCACTTGTAAAAAAAAATGCTATCTCTGATTTTTTGTCATTGCTTCACCTTGGAAGTGATTTTCTTCCCCGGTGAGGCAATGATTCTTTCTTTTATTTCTTCTATGTTCTTTTCTTTCTTCCCTGGCGTAGTTGATAGGGACTGAGGGAAAAAGACGCTAAGGCTGCAATTGTTCCCCTTTTTTACTCAGTCAATATCTGTTACGCCAGGGCCCACTGGCTATAGAATTATCTTTTAATGGCAGAATTACCTACCGATTTATTTCTTTGAGGTAGGTATTTCTGTTCATGTGTACCACTCGAAAGGAAGGAAAGACTATAAAACCCATCATAAAAAAAGAATCTGAATAGGGGCGTGGCAAGGGAGAGAGGGAAAGCGATATTCCTTCAATTATGCTTGTAGAGTAGGGTGAATCGACCGCAGTTTTTCCCTTCCCCCATAGATATCCCCCCTAATGAATCATACCCTATCCATGAATTAGCGCGTTTTCCCGAATCTACTGAGCTAACAGGACGGGTTAGGGAGGACGAAGCGAAGTAGTGAGGATAGAAAACGCGATAGAAAAAGGAAGGGGGGTGTTTGGGGGGTTTTAGGGGGGAAAAGGGGGGAAGGGAAAGCTACACGCCCCGTTCGTTTGATTAGTTCTTCAGTATCAAAGTAACCGGGGAAAGTGATTTATTGAGATAAAAGAAAATGACATTTAATTAAAATTACATTATATAAGGATTTTTCGGAAACTCAGTAGGTATAAGGATTAATATTAATTTGATGATAGCGGTAGCGGTAGCAATTCGGATTTAGTTACCAGGGGATCTGGTGTAGTCCCAGGAAGGAAATTGAAAAATATTTAATGGCTCTTTGTGTAGGGAATTGGCGGAAACTCAGTAGATATAAGGATTTAATTTAAAATGATGATAGCGGTAGCGGTAGCAATTCGAAATATATTACCAGGGGGCTTTGTGTGGTCCCCGGGTGGAAATTGAAAAATATTTAATTGATCTTCCTGGGGGGAATTGGCGGAAACTCAGTAGAAATAAGGATTTTCAGAATTTGAAAGTTAGAAATAATTGAGGGAATTTTGAGTTTATTTGGAAAATTTGCAATTAAAAAATACTTAACATAAGGAAAGAAATTATCCGGATTTGGTCCGGATTTCCTTCAACATTATAAAAAGAAGATGGTTAATAGCAAGGAATCCGGCTAATGACTGGCCTATCTACGAGCATTTGAAGCGGAGGGGGTACGCCCATAAATATATTTTATATAGTAAGATTCATGGTAAAAATTGAATACAATAAAGAGAGTTTTCCACAGGTTATGCACCTTTTAAAAACGTTAAAAGTGTTCGCTTTGCATTTGAAACATTATAAGACGTTAAATTGGTATTTTGCCTGTGGATAACCTGTGCATAAACTGTAAGTTATTAACAGAACAAGAAAAAGGGTTAAAAGTTATCCACATAAGTTCACAAGTTATAAACAGGATATATACAGGATATTAACAGAAATTTATTTTAAAAAAAAAGTGCGTTTGTTCGTACCTTTTTTATATCAATTTAGTATCAGGTTTTAAGACCAAATTTTCTTTAGAAAAAAAATAGCCATGTTCGCACCTATATTTCGGAGTTATCCACAGATTTTCTCTCCTCTACTACTACTACTATTCTTCTCTTGAGTGAAACGAATTAGTAGTAGAGAACTTGCAACCTGTGGAAAACTTTTTAAAAAACTGAAGAATATTACCCGATTCTGTCTTGTATTTATTAAGAATCGGGTAATATTAGAAAGGAAAAATAAAAGTAACGTAAGAAAAGATCTATGTTTTTAGTTCTCTGATATCATTTTTGATTTCTTTTAACTCACAAAGCACCATTTCAGAGAATTCTTTTTGGTTGGCGATTAAAGAAGTCATAAGCCGATCAATTTTCACTACCAGGTAAACTGATAGTACCATAGGAAAGAAATAATTACCGGCCAGGTTAAAAAACTCTTCCATTGTTAGCCCTCCCACCTGGCTTTTTTTTGTCTAACATCGACATGAAGAAATGTTGGGTAAATACCGATACCACCAAATTTGGCTTTTTCTGCAAAATAAAGAAGTTCGGGAATTGATATGGTCCTTACTGAGATATCTGCAGCCATACCAAAGAGATGAAAGGATTTTTTAACGCCTCCGACCTTTTCATTTTCTAAAATACAACGATAACCGGAGTTAATATAAATCGGCTCTTTTATTAATATTCTTAATTTAATCAGTTTACCTAAAAGATCTGAATGAAGAATTACTCTTTTACAACAAGGACACTCAAATTCTTGCAGGTTAAAATGACGTGATATTTTTATAT
>CAZMLS010000212.1:0-2897 GCA_964567215.1 uncultured Atribacterota bacterium
AGAAGGTTTGACCAGAGGCGCCCTTAAAGGATAAATCATTAAATTACTCAAACTCTTTCCGTTACACCATAAGAAGAGGATGAAGCAGAAAGAGGAATTAGGGACAACAGGCCTATTTTCATTAAAAACTGTAAAACCTGCATAACAATTTGAAATACAGCTGATTTAACCTCATTCAATTACTAGATGACATAGAAAAAAGAGAAACGTTTGCAAGTTTACACCTTTTAGTTCGTATGCTGAAAAAATTATTATTTGAAAAAAGGATTTTTTCATATATTGTCGAATAATAAAATAGTATAAAAAGCAAGGCATCTAAAAAATGTTTTTAAGTTGAGATCTCAATTTTACATATAATAAGATAAAAAAATCGTTTTATATAGAGCCGTGGAGGATAATGATGGTCAAAAAAAGGATGCTTCAATTTGGGGCAGGGAATATCGGGAGATCATTTATTGGACAACTATTTTCTCGTTCGGGATACGAAGTCGTTTTTATTGATATTAATAAAAAATTAGTAAAAGAGCTTAATAACAAGAAAAAATATAAATTAGTAGTAAAAAGAAATAAACTTCCTGATGAAATTATTTTAATAAAAAATGTAAGGGCAATAGATGGAGGCGACAAAGAGGCAGTTATTAGAGAAATAGTCGAAACGGATATCATGGCTACCGCAGTTGGGAAGCATGCCTTGCCTCAAATTGTTCCGGTAATTACTCAGGGACTTAAATTGAGATATGAAAAAAGAGGAAAAAATCCTTTAGATATTATTATTGCCGAGAATTTGAGGAATGCAGAGTGCTATTTGAGAAAGGAATTTAAAATTTATCTACCACAAGAGTATCCATTTGATGAACTGGTTGGATTAATAGAATCAAGCATAGGGAAGATGGTTCCTCTAATGAAAGAGGAGGATAAAAAAAAGGATTTAGTGTGGATATATGCCGAGCCTTATAATACTCTTATTGTGGATAAAAAAGGATTTAAAAGCTCCCTTCCTCACGTTAGGGATCTGTGGGCTGTTGAAAATATCAAAGCCTATGTAGACAGAAAACTTTTCATCCATAATCTTGGTCATTCTGCATCAGCCTATTTAGGATATCAATATAATTCAGAAATGACCTTCATATATGAGGCATTAGAAGTGCCGGGAATTTATAACACTGTTCGGGAGTGTATGAAGCAATCAGCGATGGCTTTGAATAGAGAATACCCTAAAGACCTTAGCCTACAAGATTTACAAAACCATATCGATGATCTACTTTTTAGATTTCAAAATAAATCATTAGGAGATACTATTTTTCGAGTAGGTAGAGATTTGTATCGTAAGTTAGAAAAAAATGAAAGATTAATAGGACCAATGCTTTTAGCTCAAAGACAGGGCACTCCATACAATAAGATCAAAAGAGCATTTTATGCTTCTTTAGATTTTAAAGCAAAAAACGAGAAAGGTGAAATGTATCCCCAGGATAAAATATTTTTCCAGCGAGAATATCCAAGAGGATTAAAACATATATTAAGAAGTGTTTGTCATTTATCTAGCCATCAGGATGAAGAAGCAAAAATTATGAAAGAAATTGAAAAAAAGAACCAAATTTAAAAAAGATAAATAACGACATATTTATTTATTCTAATGATGGGAGGGTTTTATGGATATAGTTGTTGCCGGTCATATTTGTTTAGATATCATTCCGGATTGGAAGATAGGGAGTATTAAAAATATAGTTCCCGGACATGTTCTGGAAATGGAAGGATTGAAATTATCAACCGGAGGAGCTGTAGCAAATACGGGAATCGCTCTTAAAAAATTGGGCATAAGGACTACTTTATTAGGAAAAATTGGCGCAGACGCCTTTGGAAAAGTTATTTTAGAAAACCTGCAAAAAGAAGACAAAACGCTTGCAGAAAATATGATTATTAGTAAAAATGATATTTCTTCTTACACTATTGTTTTAAATCCACCGGATACTGATAGGATTTTTCTACATTATCCCGGCCCCAATCATACCTTTAATGCCGATGACATCCCTTATGAAAAAATAATAAACAGCCGCATCTTCCACTTTGGATATCCCCCTTTGATGCAAAAATTTTTCGAGAACGATGGAAAAGAGCTGGTAAAAATGTTGCGAAGGATTAAAGATATGAATATCATTACAAGCCTGGATATGGCTATGCCGGATCCGGAATCTCCTGCCGGTAAAGTGGATTGGTTAAGATATTTTAAAAATATTTTACCCCTGGTGGATATTTTTATGCCCAGCATTGATGAACTACTATTTATGTTAAGACCGGAGAAGTATAATAAAATATTTAAAAAGGGAGAAAGATTTGACCTTAAATTATTAGATCAATTCAGCGAACAATTAATTGATTATGGTGCGAACGTGGTGGCAATAAAATTGGGAGATCAGGGTCTATACTTAAAAACGCACCAGATAGAAAAAAGTAATTTTGCCTCAATGATTAAGCAACAAGACTGGTATTATCGACAACTTTTATCCCCTTGTTTTGCTGCAGAAGTTAAAGGCACTACTGGAACCGGTGATGCCACCATTGCAGGGTTTTTAGCTCAACTTTTGGATGGTGGAGAACCGGAAAAGTGCGTTACCTTTGCAACTGCCGTCGGAGCTTGTTGCGTAGAAGCGATTGATGCAACTGAAGGAATTGTAACCCCTACTGAAATATTAAAAAGAATCAACTCCGGGTGGGAGTATTTGCCGCTTTCTGTCTCGATGGAAAATTGGAAGTATGATGATAAATATAAGATTTGGAAAGGCCCGGAAGATCAACATAAGTGATAATTTTAATTTACATGTAAATCCATTTTAAGAGGGGAAACAATCTCGATATTCTTATCTTCCAATATATCGAGATATCCTTTTGATAATGATTTA
>CAZMLS010000213.1:0-2895 GCA_964567215.1 uncultured Atribacterota bacterium
CGGATCAAGATTAAGCCATCCTTCGGCAGTTAACTCTCCTTTTTGCTGTTTTAATGTTAGTCGGTTTATTTTAACTGTTGAACCTGTTTTCTCTAATTTAAGATCTATGGAATTAAGAGGTAATCCCTCCAGTCGAACATCTTCAATAATTGATGCTATATAAAAATCCGGAGATTCAATCATTCCTTTTATCTCCATGGAACCTGTAGCCTGCCCTTTGAATTTTTTAAGTAAATCGGATTCTACAAAATTTGATAATAATGCCTGAATATTCTGGTTTAAAAAATTTACTCTTAAATTCAGAGGAAATTCTTCTTCCAAGCCCATTTCGCCTTTGGCATAAAGTACATTTTTTCCGGATTTTAACATCATATTTTCTATCTTTATAATTTTGTCTTTTAAGGTTACAATTGCGTTTCCGGATTCAGCGTAATAATCTCCTAAATAAAGCTCTGTAAATTTAAAATCACCTTTAGTGGTAATTTTCGGCCAATCACCCTGAAGAATTATTTCCCCATTAGCTGTCCCCGATAAAGGTAAATTAAAATTATAAAATTCTTCCAGGCAAGTGAGGTCTGTTTCTGCTAATTGCAAGGTTGCATTAATATTTATTTTATCTTCGGCTTTTAAGAAATTAATTTCTCCTCCACCCTCAAGATGAACACTTTCGTTCTCTAAAGTAAAATCATTCAATATTACTTTTTTATCCTGATATCCTATTTTTCCTGTCAAACGATTAAAAGGAAGTCCTGAAATTTTTATTTTTTCTACTCCGATTTCACCATTAATTTTTAAGTCATCTAACGGACCATTCAGGGTTCCGACAAAATCAGCCTGTCCTTCAATTTCATTAAAACCAAAACTTTTTGTTAATCTCTCTAAATTAATACCTTCTGTCTTTAATGTAAGGTTTAGATTATTATTTTTTTCTACTGTTCCCTCTGTTTGAAACCAAAAATCTCCGTATTCATTATTGTCAATTTTCAGGGTTGCATTTAGATTTAAATTTTCTCCGGTGTTTGCTATACCATTCAATCCTATATTTCCTGACAATTTCCCGCTTTTCAAATAACCGGAAACAAGAGGTTTTAGCAAATCACTTTCCAGGTCAACTCGGGTAAGATTAAATAAAAAGCCGTATTTTGGATATTCTATATTCAGGTCAATTTTACCTTTTCCTTCAATTATACCTCCTGCAATCTTTGTTTTTATATCTTCCAAATAGATTCCATTGTCATTATAATCAAAACGGGTAAAAAATTCAGAAAAATCATAATCCAAAATATTAACTTCATTGGCTGATATCTTTCCGTTTACCTGAAATTTACTTTCAGAACCAGTCACTTTAAACGCAACTTCAGAATCGCCGTTTAAAGAAAAATCGGTGGAAAAACTTAAATATTTCCCTGCCTCTTCTTTCAAATCATTTAATTTACATTTACTTGATTTTACATCAAATTCATAATTAAAATCATCAACATAATCGAGTTTTCCTGTTAGATAAAAAGGAGAATTCTTATAGGTAGCAGTTATTCCTTCTATTATGCTTTCTTTAGAATTAAAGGTTGCAGAACCATTCGCCTGCTCAATATTTATGTTATTTAAGAAATCAGGAGAAAAATTGACATCTTTTGCAATGGCTTCTCCATACCAAAGTGTATCACCCTGTGCAATATCCGAGTCGTTGGATAAATGCAAGTTTAAATCAAATAAACCACTTTTTAAATTAAAGGGCATAGCCTGTGCAAAATAATATTGGAAGTGTAATACGCTTGCATCTTTAAAATCAAAATCTAGTGAGTAATTTGAATTATTAATGAAAAAGTAACCTTTTAAATTAAAAGAAGTCGTATCTTCTTCCCTAATTGCTGAACAATTTACTTCTACTTTAGGTAAATCTGCTAAAGAAAGATAACCATTCACCTTCTTTGCTTTACTTAGAAGACCATCTTCCAGGGTTGTCTGATAATCTTTGTAATCCAAATTACCATCTTTAATGCTCACCTTTTTTATTGAAAATGCCAGGTTATCCCCTGTTAAGTTAAACTTTTCTAAAAAATCTAATTTATTCTGTCTATCACGTATTAGAGTCATTTGCGGTTTGACCAGAATAATATCTTCAATTTTCAAAACAGTTTCTTTCTTGAGAGCTAATAGTAAATCTAAATTATATTTTACAATGACTTCGTCTGCTTGAAATATTTGATCTTCATCTTTGAGTAAATTATTTTTGAATATTTTAAAATTAGAAAGCGTAATGGATTTAAGAGAATAATCTTTAACATTTTCAATTGATACTCCTCTTTCCATGGTTTCTTCTATATAGGAAATGATTATTTTTTTTATCTCTGTTTGGGCAAGATTACCCTGAATGCCTACACATCCTGCAGTCATTAGTGCGAGAATGAAAGAAGCAATAATCGCAATTTTTAAGATAGTCCTTTTATAAGGCATGAATAAATTCTCCAATAAATCAATTTACCAATTGACCGATTTACCAATTGGCCAATTTAAGATAAAGATAAAGATTAAGATTAATTTACCAATTAAGATTAAGATAAATACAAGATACAAGATAATATAATTTACCAATTGACCGATTTACCAATTAACCAATTTAAGATTAAGATTAAGATAAAGACCGGATAATTCAGTTAACCAGTTACTCGGTTTGCCAGTTTACCGGTTAATAACAAGAAATACAAGATAATATAATTTACCAATTGACCGATTCTCCAATTAACCAATTAAGATAAATACAAGATAATTCAGTTAGCCTGTTACCCAGTTAGCCAGTTTACCGGTTAATAACAAGAAATACAAGATAATATAATTGGCCGATTGACCGATTCTCCAATTAACCAATTAAGATAAATACAAGATAATTCAGTTAGC
>CAZMLS010000214.1:0-2886 GCA_964567215.1 uncultured Atribacterota bacterium
CATAGTAAAATGTTAGCACTTAAATAAAGTTATGTCAAATGTTGAGACCTGACCCCTTTCTTTTCTTGAGGTAACCATACCTGCTCTTTCCGGACCGGATCAGGACAAACCTTGGGTAGGTGTTTTGCGAAAACTATCTGAAGTAGGCTATTATTAATCAGTTAAAGAAAATATAAGAAAGAAGATTAAGATGTATTACTGCAACCTAAATAACATAAGGGTAATTGTGCTTATTCACACAAACAATAAGTTATAATAAAACAACCTGTTTGCGTGCGAACACGCACAGGCAAAGGGGTAGATCTACCCGAAGCCAGAAGATATTTTTTCACCAAAGAAAACTACCCCCAAAAGGTTGACACAGACGGAGATGGAAGAAAATTTGCCTTTTACCCATGATTCTATTAAAATAGAAAATTAAAGTAAGGAAATTCTGGAGCATTAATTTGTAACCACATCTTGGAGCCAGGACACTTTACTGGTTTAGGCGAGTTATGAAATTAGGGAGGTACGAAATGATAAATAATTTTGATTTTATATTACCGGCAAAAATAAGATATGGTAAAGGTATGGTAAAGGTATTAGGAGAAGAATTGAGGTTATTAAAAACAAAAAAAGTAATGATCATAACTGATAAAGGCCTTGTTAGGGCAGGACTGGTAAATAGGATCACCGATCTCATCCAGGCAGAAGGGCTATCCTTTATCACCTATGATGAAATTGAGGCAAATCCAAAAGATTATAATGTGGAATTAGCATCAGAAATAGCTAGAAAACAATCTATAGATACAATAGTAGCTTTTGGTGGAGGTAGTCCAATTGATGCAGCAAAAGCAGTTGCTGTTTTAACAAAACAAGGCGGAAAAGTCAAAGACTATCAAGGTAAGGGAAAGATAAAAGGTGATTGCATCCCTCTCATAACGATACCGACGACAGCCGGGACAGGCAGTGAAGTCACATTTTCTTCTGTTATTACAGACACCAAAGAAAAATATAAATTTACAATAAAGAGCCCAGCCATCGCTGCAAAAGTAGCGATTATAGACCCCGAACTTACACTAACGGTTCCACCAATGGTTACTGCAGCCACAGGAATCGATGCATTAACTCATGCAATAGAAGGATATACAGTCAATTGCACTGAACCAATAGCCGAAGCAGTAGGTTTATACGCTGTTGAATATATAGCAAAAAATATCGTTGAAGCAGTGAAAAACGGAGAGAATATAGAGGCAAGGGATAAAATGATGATGGGAAGCCTATTGGCTGGACTATCATTTAGTCACGCTGATGTAGCCTCGGTACATTGTATGGCGGAATCACTGGGAAGCATGTATGATGCACCGCATGGGATGTGCAATGCAATATTACTACCTTATGTCATGGAATATAACTTACCATCTGTAGAATTCAAATATGCGCGAGTCGCGAGAGCTATGGGGATAGACGAAAAAGACGATAGTAAAGCAGCAGTGAAAGGAATAGAATATATAAAAAGATTATCAAAGAAAATAGGATTACCCGGAATAAAATCATTGAAGATCAATAGGGAAGACATCAATCTTTTGGCCGAAATGTCGGTAAAAAATGGATCCAACGAAAGTAATCCAAGAAACATAGCAAAAGATGATTATATTATGTTATTTAATAAGGCATATAATGATAATTGCTAATTGAAGGCATAAGAGGGATTTTCTCAATTCTCACTCACAACAGAAAACGATAGACGTGCTTTTGCGACTGCTAGATGAATGTGGAATTTACAAAACAAAATATTTAGATGAGCCTTTCTTGAAACCTAAATCTCCGGATTCATCCAAATAAATAAAAGATTTATTCAATTTTAATTCCTTAGTTTCTTTATATTTACAATTTCCATGTGGTATTTACACTCTGTGATCTTTTCTATAGAGAATAATATTCTCTATAATGGTTCAAGTAAAGCATATTTTTGAAATTCTTAATACTTTAAAATATAACAAGATTTTTTTCTATTTCCGGATAAATCTTATCGATTTGTTTTTGAATTTCAATGGTTTTATACAATGCGGTAACAATACGGCAATAGCGTGGTGCATCGTCCATCATTCTATCTTTTCTGTCTTTCAGGTATTTGTATAAGACCTGGTAACCGCCAATGTAATAATTCCAGACCTTCGGTGTGATACCTTCAAAATATTTTTCCCACTTTAATCCTTCCTTTCTATTTTATATTACATATATTATAATACTCTTCTTACCCATTGAACGATGGCTGTCTAATAACAATTTCATTCTTCACTCACCTAAAAAATCTAAAACAAATTGGCTGTATAAAGAGGTACCTATAACTAATGCATCTTCATCAATATTAAATTTTCTATGATGATGAGGATAATTTGCACCTTTTTTTTCATTTCTAGCTCCCACAAAAGCAAATACACTAGGAACTTCCTGAGCAAAGAAAGCAAAATCTTCCCCAGCGGTTACCTTCTCAAATTTTACGACACTCTCTTCTCCAAAATTTTTAGTTACGGCTTGGGAAGCAATTTGTGATATTTGAAAATTATTAATAACTGGAGGAGGACCTAAAATAAATTCTAATTCTCCTTTCGCCCGATATGCTTTTGCAGTTTCTTTAATTATCCTTTCAATCATTATGGGAAATTTATCTCTTACTTGGAGATTAAAACAACGGGTAGTGCCTTCCATAAGCACTTCTTCGCTCATAATATTAAACCTTTCTCCTCCGTGAAATTTTCCTATCGTTACTACCACCGGCTCCAAAGGACCGATTTCCCTACTTACAATAGACTGAAGGTTCATCACAACTGCGGATGCCGCAACAATAACATCCACTCCTTGATGAGGCATTGCCCCATGTCCCCCTTTACCTCTTATGGTAAT
>CAZMLS010000215.1:0-2879 GCA_964567215.1 uncultured Atribacterota bacterium
GGGGGGGGGGTATGTTAGAAAATAATATAACCAAGCGCAAGCAGGCAGAGAAAGCCCTTATAGAATCCGAAGAAAAATACCGTACCTTATTCGAAAACACCGGCACTACAACCATGGTTATTGAAGAAGATAAAACTATATCTATGATAAATACTCAACTTAAAAAAATATATGGATACTCTAAGGAAGAAATTGAAAACAAAATGAAATGGACAGATTTTATCCTTCCGGAAGATTTAGAAAGGATGAAAAAATATCATATTGCCAGGAGAAAATCTGGAGAAAAATTTCCCACAGAGTATGAATTTCGTATGATGGATAAAAAAGGCAATATAAGAAATATATTTATGAGAATAGGAATAATTTCCAATACCAAAAAGAGCATAGCTTCCTTAATGGACATCACCGAGCGCAAGAAGGCAGAACAAGCCCTCCAAGAAGCGCATGACCAATTAGAAGATAAGGTAGCCCAACGCACCGAAGAGCTGCAAAACGCCAACCTTAAACTCCAAGGACTCGACCAAATGAAATCACTATTTATCACCTCCATGAGTCATGAATTAATGACCCCGCTTAGCCTTATCATCGGTTTCACTGATATCATGTTACAGGGGATATCCGGGGAGATTAACCCGAAGCAGAGAAGACAGCTTACCCTGGTGAAAAATAACGCCAATCATCTTCATGGCCTCATCAATGATGCTATTGATGTCAACAAGATAGATGCAGGTAAAATAGAGATAGCCATCGAGGAATTTGATCTCTCAGCACTTTCCCGGGAGATCAAGGATTCTTTTATCCTTGCTGCAGATAAGAAAGGGCTTGCATTGTCCTTTGAGGCACCCCCCAACCTTATCATCGAAAGCGATAGGACGAAGGTCCAACAAGTTCTGGTCAATCTCCTAAGTAATGCCCTGAAATTTACCAACAGAGGAGAGATAAAGATAAAGGTTATCCAAAAAGATACAATAGTGGAAGTATCTGTCAGAGATACCGGTACAGGGATAAAAGAAGAGGATATGGATAAACTCTTTAAGTCCTTTAGCCAGATTCCTAATCCGGGTAGAATAGAGGAGGGAACCGGGCTGGGCCTCTACCTCTCTAAAAAGAATGCCAATTTACTGGGTGGTGATCTAATAGCTGAAAGCGAGAGGGGTAAAGGCAGCGTATTTACCCTGACCTTATCCTTAAAATACAAGGAGGGCAGAGTATAAAAATATCTTACAATAAAGGAGAATGAAATCAATATATATCCCAGAAATTATTTACCGGCGGAACTGATTACCAATTAACCTAATACCAAACCTCCCTTATAAGAAAAATGAAGAACTACCTTTAAGGTAATTTAACTTGAAAATTCCCTGTGGCTTGCCGCAAGGTCATTCATTAAAAATAAATTGGAGGAAAAATATGAAATGAAAATACTGATAGTTGATGACATGGAAGATGTTCTCTATATGATGGAAACGATCCTGAAAGGAAATGGTTATGAAGTGACAACCGCTCTAAATGGACTGGACGCCCTTGGCAAGTTAAAAGAAGAATCCATTGATATCATTATATCGGATATAATGATGCCCCATATGGATGGTTTCCAGTTCTGCCGGGAATGTAAAAAAGACGATGGCTTAAAGAAAATACCTTTTATCTTCTACGCCGCGACCTACACCAACCAAAAGGACGAGGAGTTTGCTCTAAACTTGGGTGCGGAAAAGTTCATTAGAAAACCGGTTGAACTAAACACATTCTTAAATATCCTAGAAGGGGTTATCGAAAAATATAAAAAGGGTGAGCCTATTACTCCTAAAGAACCCATAAAAGAAGAGGAAACATATCTCACTGAATACTGTAAACGACTGATCGAAAAACTTGAAAAAAAGGTAACCAACCTGGAGGAATCCAAAAAACAGGTCAAACATTTATTTGATGATATTATCATTAGTATTGGCAAGATTACCGAAATCAAAGATCCCTCTACCGCCGGTCACCAGCAAAGAATCTCCAAACTTTCTGTAGCTATAGCTCACGAGTTAGATCTTCCCAAAGATAAGATTGAAGGAATAAGGATGGCCTCCCTGCTCCATGATGTAGGAAAGATTTGCATACCGACAGATATCTTAAATCGGCCTGGCAAATTAAGCGAAATAGAATACGGCTTAATTAGAACCCATCCCCAGGCAGGGTATGATATCTTAAAATCCATTGATTTTTCTTATCCGGTAGCAAGAATTATCCTTCAACATCACGAAAGGTTAAATGGTTCAGGCTATCCCCAGGGACTTAAAAGTGAAGATATTCTTCTGGAAGCAAAAATAATAGGGGTGGCTGATGTGGTGGGGGCGATGTCTTCCGAGCGTCCTTATCGACCTGCTTTCGGTATCGATGAAACCCTGAAAAAAATCTCTAAAAACAAAGGTATCCTCTATGAACCTGAAGTGGTGGATACCTGCTTAAGGCTCTTCAAGGAAAAAGAATTTAAATTTGAATAGGAAAAAGACTCAAATAAAATATTTGAATATTTTAAAAATAAGATAAATTTTTATTGTTATTTTCTTCTAATTATTTCTTTTCAATGTTATAATTATAAATACAAAAGGGAGTGCGATTTGCCAAAATTACGCTCCCCTTTTTATGGCTATACCGAAAGATTTAATCTTCATTTTCCTTTCGGTTTTATTATTTTTCTTCTCAAACGGTTTACTTCAAATTAGAATCATGCTACAGAGTTTAACAGATCATACTCAGTTCAAAAACTACACAGAGGCTGGAGATGATATATAGCGGTTGAGCCCTTTATTCATGCCACGCCAAAAAGGGTTTGACATATTATATTTAAACGTATAATCAATGAGTATTTAAAAAATAAATATAGTCTAATA
>CAZMLS010000216.1:0-2854 GCA_964567215.1 uncultured Atribacterota bacterium
AAAAGAAAAAGGAGTTACCTCTGTACTCCAAGCTCTTCCTCTTAAGGAAGTATGAATCTCCATAGGCATTACTCTTGAGGAGGAACCGGTTAGAAATACTTTTATTTTTTCCCGTTCTACAATTCTTCGGCAATATTTTTCCCAACCTTCGATGTTCTGAATTTCATCAAAGAGAAATATTAGTTCTTTATCTATAAGTTCGGGTTTTAGCTCTAAGAAAATATCTTTTAATCCCTCAAAGTCCTTTACTTCAAAATCGGTCAGTCTTTCATCTTCAAAATCTAAGTATAGTGAGCAGTCTTTGTGCTTTTTGAATAGATCGAACAAAATATGGGTTTTCCCACTCCTTCTTACACCATAAAGTATGACTGCTTTTTTTAATTTTTCCGGAAAGGAAAGATTTTCTCTTTTTACAATCTGTTTGATGTTCTGGGTAATAAATTCTTCATTAGATATAATTATATCTTTTAAAATTGATTTGCTTATCATTATTTTACCCCCTTTTTTTCTTTCAACCATTTTAGTAATTTTTATTTTTGCCATATTTTTGTGCTTATGAAACCTTTTCGCTAAAATTTACTTTTTATGTATATGTTTTTCATCCTTTTCATAAAGCTACAATATAACTTTTATATCCTTTTGTCAAGGATAATTAATAAGCCATTAAGGGGTCTTGAAGAATTTGCAGGAGCTTTGGGGGTCATAAGATGAATGGAGCCAGTTCCCATTTTCCAACTAATGAGTAATGAAGATAGGACGCGGGGGAACAGTATATAGTATCAAGTATGTGATATCGAGTGAGGAAAGAAAAGAAATAAAAGAAAAAATAGAAGATAAGAAAGGAGTATCGAATCCATGATAAGATTCGGGTTAGAATTACGGGATGGCGTATAGTAATAGCGGATAGTTATAGTGAGGGCTATAAGTATAAGATAAAAGATGGTTTTCAGTTTTCAGTTATCGGTTTTCAGTTGAGAAAAATGCAAGATTATTCAATCTACCAGTCGGTCGGTCCTCCGGTCCAAGAAAATACTAAGAAAAAATACGAAATATAAATAGAGATTGCTTCGGTCGCTAAATCTCCCTCGCAATAACAGATAAAAAAGGAGGGTCGGATTAATCTGACTTCTTTAAGAAGAATCACTCAGTATCCAATAACCATTTCCATGCAGGTATATATTTTATTTTTTTATCTTTAATTAATTCTTCACCCTCTTCATTAGAAGTAATAAATAATAAAATTGCGCCATTAGTCAATTTATCTTGCTCTATAAGGTTTAATTTTCCTAAAGCTTCTTTTGGGGTTATATTCGAATTTATCTCTAATCTTCTTTCAAAATTCGATCTTTCTAAGAATCTTTTTACTTTAATATTATCTATATCGCCAAAAGTGGCTTCTTTGCAGATTTGAGAATCAAAATATAGTTTGTCTTTGTGTTTTTCTAAAATTATTCTTTCATATTCATCTTTGGACATTAGGAGTGTTGATTTGCAACTTGAACCCAAGCTGTCCCTATTATTCTATTATTTTCCTTTTATGGAAAGACTTTGTAAATCTCGCCTCTCTTTTTCACTCTGTAAAAGATAATCCTCTTATCCGCTCCCATCTTACATCCTACTCTATAATTACCTATTCTTATCCGGTAATAATCCCTGTATCCGCGCATCTTTAAGGATATTGTCAAGATTAGGAACCTCCTCAAATACTAATTTCTCTATCCTTTTCCTATAGTGTAAAGGTATTCTTGCTAAATCATTTAAGAATGTCTTTTTATAAAAACAGATTATCATATCAATATTTTTTTAAGGAACTATAATGTTTCTTTGCATCGTGTACGGATAATATTTCTTCATCTTCAATTTCTTCCATATACTTACCGAGACCAAAGCTTTCCAGGATTTCCTCTATTTTTTCAAATGTCTTTATATCTAACAGAACTGCTTTTTTCTTGTTATCATTTGTTACTATATATTCTTTTTTTATTTTTAGCATGTTTAATATCCTCCTTCTATTTGCTATTTGTGCCAGGGACGGTTCTCTGTATCATTTTTTATTTAACATTTTATTGTTTCGCTTTACGAAAATAGATTATTATTCATTTACTGTTATTTTATCAGTTTTTTATTTAATTTGCCAATAAATAAAAACAGTATCGAGTGAAGAAAAGATAAAATGCAAGCATGAGATTGCTTCAGTCGCTAAAGCTCTCTCGCAATGACAGATGAAGATTTCACCCTCACCCCACCCTCTCCCCTCAAGGGCGAGGGAACAAGAAGTGCAAAAAGGGGACTGGCAACTTTTTTACAGTTTTTTAAATCATTAACCTAATCATTAATTAAAAAAATTCATTTCATAAGGTAATGGGTGGCTCGACCCCTCCCTTTACTTCGCAAAGACAGATAAAAAAGGAGGGTCGGATTAATCTGACTTCTTTAAGAAGAATCACTCAGTATCCAATAACCATTTCCATGCAGGTATATATTTTATTTTTTTATCTTTAATTAATTCTTCACCCTCTTCATTAGAAGTAATAATTAATAAATGGGTGCAATCCAATTCTTTGCTGGCCCTTATTAAGGCTTTTGTTTCTCTTTCTTTGGTTTGGTAATCGGATAAATCAAAACAAGATTGAATTAAAGTAGTAATTTTTCTTCCTTTTTTAATTATAAAATCTACTTCTTCATTATTAGAGAGATAGTAAAAGATTTCTTCGTTTGGTTTTAAGCCTTTTCTTAAAAGAGAAAGAAAAATCAAGTTTTCTAATTTGCTGCCTTTATTTTCACCTACAATCCCTTCAATTAAACCATTATCGACTGAATATATTTTAGGAATGCTCTGTTCGATATTTTTTAA
>CAZMLS010000217.1:0-1597 GCA_964567215.1 uncultured Atribacterota bacterium
GATTTAATTATTGATGGTGGGAATTCTTATTTTAAAGATACTATTAGGCGTAATAAAGAGTTAGATGATTTAGGATTATTATTTATCGGAACAGGTATTTCCGGAGGAGAAGAAGGAGCTTTGAAAGGGCCGGCTATAATGCCTGGCGGACAGAAAGAAGCTTATGTTCTAGTAGAAGATATACTCAAAAAAATTGCAGCTATAGCCTACGATGGTGTGCCTTGCATATCCTATATTGGACCAGATGGAGCTGGCCATTTTGTAAAGATGGTCCATAATGGTATCGAATATGGGGATATGCAATTAATTGGAGAATGCGTTTGGGTATTTAAGAATGCTTTAAATATGAGTTCGGAAGAAATTGCCGGGATTTTAACCGGTTGGAATAGCAGTGATGATGTTCTGCGCTCTTATTTAGTAGAAATAACCGGAGAAAGCATGAAAGAAAAAGACAAAAAAACTGGTGAGGATTTGATTGACCGAACAGCTGATATTACCAGAATGAAAGGGACAGGGACCTGGACAGTACAAAGCGCGTTGGAATTGTTAGTCCCTATTCCTACTATTACTGCTGCGGTTTTCTCGAGAGAGATGTCTCAAGATAAAGATTTGAGACTGAAAGTATCAAGAAAATTATCTATTTTCAAGGGAAAATATGTAGGAGAAAAAGAGCAATTTATTGAAATTGCCCATGATGCCCTGTATCTGGCTAAAATTTCTTCTTACGCCCAGGGCATGGCTTTATTACAAGCTGCTTCCAGGGAATATAAATGGAACCTCAATTTAGGAAAAATTGTTGAAGGATGGCGAAGTGGGTGTATAATTCGGGCTCAGTTTTTGGATGAAGTTACTCAGGCCTACGAAAAAAATCCAGAAATACCTAATCTTTTAAATGCTCCTCGATTCGCTGAAGCGGTTAAGCGAGATCTTAAAAAATTAGCCAACTTTATGGAGATTGCTCATTGGGTAGGGGTGCCTGCTCCGGCTATGGATAATGCCTTTGATTATATTCTTCAACTGGCCAGTCCGGTAATGATTTCTGCCCAGGTATCAGCCCTGCAACGAGATTATTTTGGAGCCCATGGTTACTTTAAACTCAAAGGATTAAGTGATCCGGAAGTGATGACTACACCAGAGGGAAAAATGAGAGAGTTTCATACTGAATGGATGCTACCCGAACGCCCGGAGGAGGAATGGACGAAATAGTAGCGTAGAGCGTTTAGCGTTTAGGATGTACTGAAAAGCGAAAAGTGCAAAATAAAATTTGTATCTCGTATCTCGTGAATCATATCTCGTAAAGAAAATAGAAGTTAGGAGCCAGAAGATTGCTAGCATATAGCATTCAGAGGTAGGGGTTCGATTCATCGAACCCGATACTAATTACCGAATAACCCAGGTCGGATAAATCCGACCCCTAGATGTGCTAGTTAACGGTAATTATTGAACAGGTTAAAAATAAATAGACAGGCGAGACGCCTGTCCTACGGGCAGACACAAGGTCTGCCCCTACTAAGGACTAGCTAAGGGAGGATTAATATGCTGTCAATAGAAAATCTCAATGGAGAATTAACGAATAAACAATTAGAGGGAATCGTAA
>CAZMLS010000217.1:1697-2833 GCA_964567215.1 uncultured Atribacterota bacterium
TCAATAGAAAATCTCAATGGAGAATTAACGAATAAACAATTAGAGGGAATCGTAAAAGAAAGCCTAAGAGGTTTTAAGTCAGTAAAAAAAGTCCTTTTAATTCATCCTGATTATACCAGAACAGACTTTACCAATAAATTAATTCCTCTTATATATCAAGAGTTAAAAAGTAAGGGAATGAAACAGATTGATTCTCTGAATGCGGGCGGTACCCATCGAGCGATGGCTAAAGAAGAGATCCGAAGGAAGTTGGGTCTTTCCTTCCAGATTAATTTTGATAATTATTATAACCATGAATATAGTAACCCTCAAAAACTGGTAACCGTGGGAGAAATTCCCGTTTCTTTTGTAGTGGACAAAACTCAAGGAGATTTTTCCCAGTCTATCCTGGTAGTGGTAAATAAATTAATTATAGAAGATTATGATTTGATTATTACTTTAAGTGGGACATTGCCGCATGAAGCCGCTGGTTATGCGGGAGGGTTAAAGGTGTTTTTACCGGGCATTTCCGGTCCGGAGGTGATAGATTTGTTTCATTGGGCAGCAGTGCTTATCGGTATTCCTCAAATTATCGGCACTGTTGATAACTCTGCCCGAGAAGTAATAAATAAAGGTTCCTCATATATATTTGATAAAATAAAAGCACCCACAATTTCTTTTAATATGGTCTTTGAAGAAACAGAACACCTGGTGATACCAAAAGGCCTATATGTAGGTGCGGGGTTCGATGGTTTTATCGAGGCTTATAAACAAGCAGCAAAAGTGAGCTCTCAACTCCATGTAATTTATTTAGATGAACCTCTTGAGTGTGCTGTCCAGGTTATTGATAAAAGCTATGATGAGATTTGGACTGCCGGCAAAGGGTCCTATAAATTGCAGAGTCCCGGAGTAATGGCAAAAGGCGGAGAGATTATTATCTATGCCCCTCATATCAATTGTTTTCATTCTCGGCCGGAGATGGACCTTGCCTTAAGGCAGATAGGTTATCATTGCAAAGATTATGTAAAAAAATATTTAGAATCAAATCTCAATTTTAGTAAAAATATTGCTGCTCATGTAATAAATGTTAGAGGAATGGGAAGCTTTGACGTTAATTCCGGGAAAGAAGAGTTTAATTTTAAAGTTACTTTGGCTAC
>CAZMLS010000218.1:0-2827 GCA_964567215.1 uncultured Atribacterota bacterium
TCAAATATTTCCTTACGCTCCCTGTCAGTAAATCTATTGATTCTATAACATTCTGACTCTGTGTTTTTCTGTTTTTTTAAAAAGAGGGTTTGGGAGCTTGCTCCCCAAGTATAAAACCATGCAGTATGGCCTATGCGGAAGCATTAGCCATACAAATGGGCATCTTGCCCTCCTCCTACCATATATCACTTTGCCTACAATATATTACTTGTTTAAAATGGAAGCTCTCCTGTAGGCTTGCTAAAATCCTTACCTGGCTTCCCTTTGCTTACCGTTGAAATATCTCCCAGGATTCTAGCTAGCTTGTAAAACAAGCTTCGTATTGAGTCTATGTTCCTCAAAAGTCTCTTCTGGAATAGAAGCTATGTTTTGCCAGCATATTGATTGCATTCGTTCTATATCTAAATCTGACAAAGTAGCATCATGTGATTTTGTGCCTACTGTTATTTGCTCTGGTATCATTTCCCCAGTTTTCCTTTCAGCTCTTATTTTTATTAAATTTTCAACGGTGATATAATTTTGAAAACTTGTATCAATTTCATATTTCAATTTGTTATCCATTTAATTTTTTAAAATGAAAAGATTAGAGAAATTATATTTAGATTTTAAAGATAATAGTCATGCCTTAGAAATGGTAAAAGCTTTATTTAAAGAATTATTTAACAGCATTAATATCGGAATTGCAATCTACGAGGTCACCGATAATAGCCGAGACTTCATTTTTAAAGACTTCAACAAAGCCGCAGAAAAAATAGATAAAATCAAAAAGAGGGATCTGATTGGCAAAAGCGTAAGAGAGACGTTTCCAGGAATAATAGAATTTGGGCTTTTTGAAGTGTTTAAAAGAGTTTATAAAACAGGCAGACCAGAATATCACCCAATTGCTATGTACAAAGACAGCAGGATTTCTGGATGGAGAGAAAATTATGTTTTTAGATTCCCTTCGGGAGAAATAGTTACAGCATATAAGGATTTAACTAAAGAAAAGCAAGCAGAGCAAGAACTTAAGATAAATGAAGAGAAATACAGATCCCTTTTTGAAAGATCGCTTGATGGGATATACGAGACAACTATAGAAGGTAAATACATTGATGTAAATCCTGCACTTATTAAGATGTTGGGTTACAGCAGTAAAAAAGAGCTAATGAGCATAGATATTCCGACACAATTATATATTTCTAAAAATGATAGGCCGGAGCTTAAAGATAGAAACAGGATTTTTGAGACAAAATTAAAGAAAAAAGACGGTTCCATAATTTATGTTGGAATAAGTTCCAGGGTTGTCGATAAAGATGGCAAACCTGTATTTTATGAAGGCATAGTAAGGGATATAACCAGACGTAAAAAAGTTGAGGAACTACTTAAATTTTTATCTTTCCATGATAAGCTGACAGGGTTATATAACAGAGCCTATTTTGATGAAGAGCTACAAAGGCTGGATACTGAAAGGCAGCTTCCATTAAGTGTAGTAATGGCTGATGTTAATGGATTAAAACTTGTAAATGACGCATTTGGGCATAATGAAGGAGATCTGCTGCTTTGCAAGTGTGCGGGGATTTTTGAGAAGTGTTTCCGAAAGGAAGATATAATTGCAAGATGGGGCGGCGATGAATTTATTATACTTTTACCAAAAACTACAGAACAAGAGGCTATTAGTATTATAGATCGAATAGAGAAAGAATGTTTGAGCTCGGATGGACAAAAAATCCCCATTAGTATTTCAATGGGTAGTTCAACTAAAACTGACTTAAGTAAAAGCATCAAAGAAATAGCTCTCGAAGCTGAAGAACGAATGTACCAAAGAAAATTAATTGAAAGTAAAAGTTTTTCAAGCTCAACAATTACTTCACTTAAAAGAATTCTTCTTGAAAAGAGTATTGAAACAGAAGAGCATACGGAAAGAACAAGGGTTTTAGCTCTCCAATTGGGCAAATCTTTAAATCTTTCTGAAAATGTACTTACAGAACTCTCTTTACTGTCAATACTGCATGACATCGGGAAAGTTGCTATCCCAGAGGAACTTCTTTTAAGAAAAGGCAAGTTATCAAAAATTGAATGGGAGCTTATAAAAAAACATCCTAAAATAGGCTATAATATAACCCGGTCATCCCCGCATCTTGCTCATATTGCCGATGCTATTCTTTCCCATCATGAATGGTGGGATGGGTCTGGTTATCCTCAGGGTCTTAAAGGTGATGAAATTCCACTCACATCAAGAATCCTGGCAATTGTTGATGCATATGATGTAATGATAAGCGGCCGTCCTTATAAGAGTAAAATTAATATTAAAGAGATAATAAAAGAATTTAAAAGATGCTCTGGAAACCAGTTTGACCCACATATAGTTAAAAATTTCCTATATATCTTACGAAATAATAAAATATAGAATAATCCAATTATTCATAAAGATAATGACTTGTTGTGATATAAAAAATTCACCTTGCCAGCTTCTTTTGGTTTACTGCCAAAGAAAAGATTTTCAACAACAATATTATAGTTGACCCTCTCTGGATAAAAAACAATAAGCAAGAACTTCTTGCACTCTGGTATAAAGCCAAAGATTAAGAAACGGATCTATCAAAGCACTACTTGTTTTGGTATACATATATGTATGCTTTAAACCTTATCGCCGCTTATAAGGGCATTCTAGGGCTCTATATCATTGAAATTAACAAATATCTGGCAATTCTTAATTAGTTCCTTTTTTTCCCTGATTATATGTCTTTTAAAGACTTAATTTATTTTCTATCTTTTTTCAGCGTTGACGGCTCTACTGTCTTAGGAAATGTCAGCCCCTTTTGGCTTAACCTTCCTTATAAAATCAAAC
>CAZMLS010000219.1:0-2816 GCA_964567215.1 uncultured Atribacterota bacterium
ATTGTATGAGATTGCTTCGCCTACTTTCAGCAGGCTCGCAATGACAATACCTTAGACCCATAACTTTGCGGCCTATCCTTTGGGATAGTTTACCTTTCTCAACTTCTCTTGAAATATTACTTTAATACTTCACCTTCTTTTGAAAAAGTTTAACAATATTTTAAATAATTTTTAAAAATTCTTATTTTTTGGGAAAATTCTTGGGAGTTTTGTAAATTTAGCCTGTATATGTTGTAAATAGAAATTGCGCACCCTGATAAATCAGGGTGCGCAATGACAGAAAATATAAGACGGGCTCGATAAATCAAGCCCCATTAGGAAGAATAAGGAAAGATAAGAGAGTAATCACCCCCACCTTAATCCTCCCCCCTCAAGGGGGAGGAAATATAAAGGCTTAATCCTCCCTTGTTGAGGAGAAGAAATTATGAGGAAGGAAAATGATAGATTTCCGATTTTATGGGAATGATAAATAAAACGGGATAAATTTTTATTCTTCTATTTTCAATTGTTTTTTATTAATCCATTTGAAACCTTCATCTGAAGTTATAATAGCTACATCGACCGGTCCGCCTACACCGGGCATGTCTCCCGGATTCGCTACAATACCATCAGAAAAACGTTGAATTGCCGAAGTAGTCTGAACCATTAAAGTACAAAAATCGATAGCATCCTGCAGAGTCATTGTCCCCCACTGGATAGCATATTGTAAACCTCCCAGCTGTTTTCTTATTTCCTCCTGCCCCAAGTCTTTCATTGCTTCATTAACAAACTTTAGAGTACTGATTCTTCCATCAAATCCCAAAACGATCCGGGAAACCACATCATTCTGACCGACCCAGCTCGCTCCGTATTCTTTGTTTTTTTCTCTGCTATCCCGTTTTTTCTGAACCTCACCGGGAATAATACAGGTATAGACTTCGTAGGAACCATCTTTATTAAAACCGGCTACCAGAAGAGTTATTCTGTCAGTTCCCCCTATTCCATTTTTTAAATTCCCCTGCAGGTCTTTATATTGGAATTTAATCATATAATTTTCCTGCTTAACTTCTAAAACTTCGAAGCCCTGTCGCTTGAGATCATTATTAACCTTTTCTACTGCATCGTCCAACCTCTTCTGCCATTCGTATTTTATATCAAAAAGACTGTGCAGTCTGTCAGCGGTATCTCTTACATTCAATTTTTCTATTTCAGTATCTCTTTTAAACTGCTCGATAAATTTACTAACACTTTTCATTACTCCATCTTCCGGTAAAAAAGCTAACCCCGTTACCACAACACCTATTCTTTCATTTAACTGAAAAAGTTTGGAAGCATTATCGCTTCCGATTCGAGCCATCCCTTTTCTATTCCGGTAAGATTGGCGGCTATCTGCAGCCATTACCATCCCTTCCGGAGTAGTTGTATTAATTCCTAATGACATATTATTCTCCTTTATAAGCGGTCCCGGCATTAGGTAGGTAAAGACCGGTATACCGGAACCTTTTTTTTATTTTTTCAATGAACTACTGACAATATAATATCAGTAGGACCGTTATCCCACACATTATTTTTGTAATAAATCGATTACACCTTGTTGCTGTTTCTTTATTGCCATATCCAGGGCAGTTCTACCCTGATTATCTTTTAGGTTAGGATCGACTCCATACTCTAAAAGTAACTTCACTAACCGCACATCTCCTTTATAGGCTGCTGCCATTAAAGGAAGGGAAATATTGGGATCTGCGCCGCGAGAAAGAAACATTTCTACAATCTGATATTCTTCTTCTTCGCTTTTATTGTTTAAAGTCAGACTGGTCATTTTACTTAAGACAGTAGAATTTTTCTGTGCGGTCCTACCCGCACCTGCTTTAGAATTAGGGTCTGCCCCGGCTTCCAGCAAGAGTGGAATCATTTCTTTATAATGCCACATGTTATCAATAGCAAGATTTAAAGCATTATTACCGTATTCATCCTGGTAATCTATATTTGGATTATAAGTTAATAATAATTTTACCATATCGCTATTACTATAGCTGCAAGCTGTCATCAATAGGGAATCAGCAGAGGAAATGATCATATTCACATCTACTCCGGAATCAAGCAAGGCTTTTAGTTCATCCAATTTCTTCTGAGTTATCAAATCCTTTATTAATGTTTTTTTCTCATCATCACTTAATTCTTTGACAGTTTCTTTAATATCCGCTGGATACTGTTCTGATAATAGCTTCACTCCTCCTGCTTCTCCTACTGAAACTTCAAGGGTTTGAATTTCTCCGGGATTAAATTCCCATTTCTTTATCTGTCCGTTGGGTAAGGAAAAATCCTCTTTATTTAAAATATCCTCATATTCTCCTTTATAAAATATAACTTTCACCGGGGAGCTTTCTGCCCCCTGGCTGTCCCCGGTTAAGGTAAGTACAAATTTACGGTCTTCCCGAGCACATAATCCTCGGCTGCTTTTCTCCATTACGAAATATTCTTCCCGCTCTACTTCATCAAGCCAAGAATATTCTTTAGTAACTAGGACAATCACCAGACCTTCTTCTACTTCTATTAAAATCTCATCCAATTTCAGCGGTTCCCCAAAAGATTTTTCGCTCTTTCCCCTTTGTCCTGTTAAACTGGAATGAATGATTTTATCTTCTATTGGCTTGCCTTCTTTGAAAGGAGTAATTTTAAAAGTTGATTTTTCTTTTATCTGGTTTTTAATGACTATCTGCACAGACTTATCCGGTTCCACTTTCACCTTTAAGGCAGCTCCTGTTTTAAGGCGTCTTCCTGTTGGAGCTATATTCTCTTCAATCCCGGTAAGCACCGGTCGAGCAGCTTCTTTTTCC
>CAZMLS010000220.1:0-2812 GCA_964567215.1 uncultured Atribacterota bacterium
TCCAATTTTTTACCTTCTTCTATCCTATCAGTGGGATGAATCATGCCATCATTGGGCAAGCCCGTGGTATTCTACTCTTTGCGTTAATAAAGGACACTTTCATCTGTCATGGAAATTCTGTCATAAGAATTGTAAGATTTCATGGAAACGGTTATCCCCTTACTTCTTTCTAATAATTTCTATTCTTTCTTTATTTATTTAAAAAGGGCTTTCCCTGATGATGTTTAAGGAAAGGGGAATTTTAAAATATCTAATTCCACTAGAATAAGGGGCAATTTCATATAATCCAAAAAAGATAACAATCCTATCTTCTATTATATAGAAAGTCTGGTCATCACTAATGGTCTTGAATATTTCACCATTATCGAAATATATTTGAGGATTTAGTTTAATTTGTTTTTTTATCTCCCGGTTAATTATCTTTTTATAATCTTCCATATCTTTTAAAAGAACAGGAAGAGAAATTATTTCTCCGTTTTGCAGGTTCAGGTTATATACTTTTTGCAAAGTATGACCATGTGCCCCCAGGGTATAACGATAATAAAAAACCGAGACGCTTAAAACGTTTTTTGATTGGTAATGCACAATATAACAACTAAGAGCTTGATATTTTCCTATTCTCCATCCTTCTTTTTTTGCTCCCTTTAAATACTCTTCTGACCCAATTTGTAATTCTTCCTTAAAATTATATGCATATTCTTGTATTAATTGATTTATTTTCTTTTCTACCTGCTTATCTTCCATTCCTTCAATGACCGGAATCACCATATCTATATTTATCGCTTCATGCTCTTCGCAGATCTTTAAATCGCTAACCGTCAGTTTCTGATTCACCTCTTTACTTTCCTGAGTCAGAACCATATTGTTAACATTTAGGAAAATGGTCATCACAATAGAAAAAATAAAAATTAAATTAAATATTTTTTTCATGAGCCGTACTCCTTATTCAAACTCAAATTAAATAAACCTTAGAATAAATTATGCGATTGATAAGTTTTAAGTCAGTATAAAACAATCTTATCCGGCCAGGGCGTTTTTTGAGCTACCCTCCAGGTTTTATCAATATATTGATCCGTATATTTCTGTTCAACCAGATGAAAAAGATAAGCCCCTTTATCATTTAATTTATAGCCATTCTTACTATATTCTATTATTCCCAATAATTCTCCAATCTTTTTTTCAAGCCAAAATTCAGAATCAAGGTTCTTATTAAATAATTCATAAAAATTATTTTTATCTATGTTTAGATTATAACAACTCCAAAATAACCAGTATAATTGTCTGGCACGCTCAGAAAAATCCAAGATTAAAGCAGTCGGAAGGTTATTGTTTTTCAAAGTATTTATATATTCGGTCACTGAAAACGTATTAATGCGAAAGTCCTTCCGGAGAAGCGTGGTTGCACTCGGACCAAATCCGAGATAATTATCCCGCGTAACAGAAGAGTATCTGGGAGTATTTTTTTTGGCAAAGGTCCAGACAGAAGTTCTGATAAAGCCTATTTTTTCACTCATCTTTATAATCGAATCCAATAATACCTTTTTTTCTCTTTTGTTCAAAGGTTTTTGTTGGTTGTTTGCATAAGAAAAGTCAATAAACGGATAGGTCGATATTTGGGTAGCTCCGTATTCTGAAGCTTTTCTTATATCTTCTTCAATGGCTTTCGGTGTTTGACCGGGAATACCAAATATAATATCGACATCAATTGCTTTAAAACCTTTCCCGGCAATCATTTCTAATTTTATTCTATTATCACTCTTCTCTTTTCTGCCAAGCGTCTGTAAAATTTTCTCATTAAATGATTGAGCACCTAAACTAATGATATCAAAACCGATATCTTTTAATGTTGATATTAAGGTTGGATTAACATTATCGGGATGTAATTCAATGCCAATATTGCCTTCGATAATAAAATATTTTCTAAAGGTTTCTAAAATTTTTCCCAGATAATTAATGATCAGTGCCGGACTTCCTCCGCCAAAATAGAGGCTGGTAATTTTCTTCTTACTGCTATTTGTATTTGTACTTTTTAAATGTATTTCTTTGATCAAAGCATCGATGTATCGGGAAGCCAGGGAGGCTTCGTATTTTACTTTATAATAGGGACAGAAGGGACAAATCTCCCGGCAAAATGGCACATGCACATATAGTCCCAGATTGGGCAAGTTGAAATATTCTATAGTTCTATGGAGATGGCGTTTTTCAAAGATAAAGGGTTTTAATGATCGGGTAATCAATACCCGTAAAAGATTGATTAACATAAACTACCTTTATACTTAAGAGTAAGTCTAGAAAGCTGCAGATACAATTTTTTCACATTCTGTATTTAAAAATACAATATCTTCATTAATATTTTTAATTCTCTTTATATATTTTAACATATTTAATAAATCCCTACGAAGATAATCTGCTTTTTATCTTTGCAAATAAGATAAAAATTCCTACAATTAATGCAAATTGTTCTATCGGAGAATTCAAATCTATGATATTTCCTAACATTACATGTTTGGGAACCGGAATTAAAACTAAATCATCATCTATTTCTTCGGCGGTAAATACTTTTCTCAGTTTGGTTAAAATAAAGGTTTCATCTATCAAGCCCTGCAAAATGGGATATTCTTTTAACTGCTCTGGTGTAATTGCGGCATAATATTCTTCCGTAGCTTCGGAAAAAGTTACTCTATCATCTGAAAAAGCATAGATCAATACTTCCGTTCCCCAGGAAGGTGTGCTCAAAGCGCTTATTTTCATAGGATAAATCATCTCTTCAGAAAAAAACATGACCCCTAAAGGTTGAATGGCACCGGAATAA
>CAZMLS010000221.1:0-2812 GCA_964567215.1 uncultured Atribacterota bacterium
GTTATTTCAAATTGTTTTATCCCAAACCTAATACACATAAAAATCCTGACTTATTTACCAAATTTGAAGAAAATATTTTTTCTGTAATTGATGAACTGAAATACGAAAAAAAAGAATATAGTAACAGATTGGATTTGGTTATTTTTATTAACGGTTTACCAATTATTACCATTGAATTGAAAGATACTTTTTCCCAGGGAGTTGAGAAGGCAATAAACCAGTATAAAAATGATAGAGCTCCGAAAGAGTTAATATTCCAGAGATGCCTGGTACATTTTGCAACGAGTGATGAAAAAATATATATGGCAACGAAACTGGAAGGCAATAAATCCAAATTCCTACCGTTTAATAAGGGGTTGGAAAATCCTGAAATAAAAAATGATTACAAAACATCTTATTTGTACAATGACATTTTGCAGATCAGTAAGCTCTCAAAATTGATCTCAAATTTCATCTATATGGAAAAAGATAAAGAAATAGAAGAAATAATGCCTATTTTCCCAAGATTCCATCAGTTGGATTGTGTGAATAAATTATTATTCGATGCTGAACCCGGTAAAAATTATCTTATTGAGCATAGCGCCGGTAGCGGAAAAACAAAGACCATTGCCTGGCTTTCACATGGACTTATAAATAAATTTGATGAGGATGACAATAGAATTTATGACATAGTTGTGGTGGTATCAGATAGGCAGGTGATCGATAAACAGCTTCAAGAACAAGTGCAGTCTATTGAAAAAGTGAAAGGCATTGTAGAAAAAATTGAGCAGCATTCAGAACAGTTAGGAAAAGCACTGAAAACAGGGAGCAATATTATAGTAACTACTATCCAGAAATTTCCTTATATCTTAGAAGAGATTGGTGTTCTTCCTAAAAGAAAATATGCCGTGATTATAGATGAGGCACACTCTTCGCAGGCAGGAGAGAATGCCAAAGCGTTGAAAAAAGTATTATCTACAAACAGCTTAGAAGAGGCTGAAAAAATTGATTCAGAAATTATGAGCGAAGTTGATGAAGAGATTCTCAGAGAGGTTGAAGCTTACAGAAATTTAAAAAATATATCTTTCTTTGCCTTTACTGCAACACCGAAAAATAAAACTTTAGAGATGTTTGGCACAGAAGACGAGCACGGAGGATTTAAAGTATTTCACTTGTATTCTATGAAACAAGCAATAGAAGAGGGATTCATAATTGATATTCTGAAAAATTACATCACTTATGAGAGTTACTTTAAATTGATTAAAACAATCAAAGACGACCCTGAATTTGATGAAAAGAAAACCAAAAAGCTGCTTAGAAATTTTGTTGAAGTACACCCGGTTGCTATATCAAGAAAAACAGATATTATGCTCACCCATTTTATGAATTCTACTTTCCACAAGATACAGGGAAAGGCAAAAGCAATGGTGGTAACCAGGTCAAGGCTTCATACCGTACTATATAAAAAAGAATTTGATAAACAGATAAGAGAAAAGAATTTTCCCATTAAGACACTCGTTGCCTTCACCGGTGTCGTTAAACACGATGAACAAGAATATACAGAAAATTCTATGAACCATCTTCCACCTAAAAAAACCATTGTAAATGCTTTCGAGGAGGATGATTATAAAATACTTATTGTTGCAAATAAATTTCAAACCGGCTTTGATGAACCCTTGCTTCATACAATGTATGTTGATAAACAGCTCAATGGAATTGCAGCAGTACAAACACTGAGCAGGGCAAACCGAATTTATGCGTATAAAAATGATACGTTGATACTTGATTTTGTAAATAAACCGGATGTAATTCAAAAATCATTTCAACCTTATTACGAATCAACCTATCTAAAAGAAGGTACAGACCCGCACAAATTATATGATTTATATGATGCATTATTAAATTTTCGAATATATGATGAAAATGACATAAATAATTTTGTAGATAATTATAAGAAAGGAGCAATGCAACCAAAACTTCACAATATTTTGAATCCAGTTGTAGATGAATTTAAAAAATTAGATAAAGATAAAAGAGGTGGTTTTAAAAAAATATTGCGAAGATATCAAAATATATATTCATTTTTGTCTCAGCTAATACCGTTCTTCGATGTAAAGCTCGAAAAATTATACATATTTGGTAAATTTTTATTGAGAAAGTTACCTGCGGAAAATGATACAATACCCTACAATGTCTTGGAGGATGTGGATATTGATTCATATAAGATCGAAAATAAAGGTAAAAAAGAAATAAAATTAACCGGATACGGAGAATTGAAACCAATTTCAGATGTAGGTGGGGAACCGATTCCGTCGTATAATGAAACTTTATCTTTAATTATTAAAAAGTTAAATGATGCATTTGGCACTGATTTTACTGCTGACGATAAATTATTCTTAGTCGGAATTAAAAATCACCTTATGGAAAACGAAGGCTTAAAAAATAAGATTAAGAGCAACTCTAAACAAAAGGTCAAAGTGGTATTTGATAATTATTTTAATGAGGAAATGAAAACTTTGTTAAATAATAACATCGAGTTTTATAAAAGAATAGTTGACAATGAAAAACTTAAAACCCGATTGAAATCTTTATTATTTAATTCAATATATAATGCGTTTATTAAGGAAAACAAGAAGGAAAGTTAAACTTGAATAGGAAATATTTGGAGATTATAAAAAACACTCTTTTATAGTTATGGGAAAAAGAAAAGGGGTCTATAGTTGAAGAAACATTTTAAAACTATGATTTTATAACCAATAGAACAATAGTACAACCGTCAGTCTTATCCAATACAAGATGAGCCTGAAATAAAGAGTCATGCTGCTAGTATTTT
>CAZMLS010000222.1:0-2773 GCA_964567215.1 uncultured Atribacterota bacterium
CGGGGATAAAGGTAGGGCATAGTCAGGATTTAAAGGCTGGGACCGGCTGTACCGTGGTTATTTGTGAAAAAGGAGCAGTAGCAGGGGTAGATGTGCGAGGTGGTGCTCCGGGTACCAGGGAAACCGACTTGCTTAATCCGGTTAATTTAGTAGATAAAGCTCATGCCATCTATCTTAGTGGAGGAAGTGCCTTTGGACTTGACGGAGCTACAGGGGTAATGAAATATTTAGAAGAAAAGGGAATAGGTCTTGATGTGGTTCTAACTAAAGTTCCTATCGTCCCCGGAGCAGTGCTTTTTGACTTAGGGGTAGGTGATTACAGGATAAGACCTGATGCCAGAATGGGATATGATGCTTGTCTAAATGCGAGTGAAGAGGAGGCCAGGCAAGGGAATATTGGAGCCGGGACCGGGGCAACAGTAGGGAAGATATTTGGTGGACTTCGCTGTATGAAGAGTGGTTTAGGTACTGCCAGTTTTAAATCTCAGGAATTGATTATAGGGGCAATTGTAGCGGTGAATTGTCTGGGAGATGTAATTGATCCGGAAAACGGAGAAATTATTGCTGGGGTCTTAAGTGAAGACAGGAAAGATTTTGCCAATACCATGTCTTTTTTAAGAAATTTTCCTCAAAAGACTAAAGATAATTTTTCTAAAAATACTACTATTGGAGTTATTGCTACTAATGCAAAATTAACTAAAGCAGGAGCTGCAAAAGTGGCAATCATGGCTCAAGATGGTTATGCAAGAGCTATCATTCCGTCTCATACCATGTTTGATGGTGATACGATTTTTTGTATGGCAACAGGCGAAATAGAGGTAGGGGTGAATGTAGTGGGAGCAATTGCTGCTGAAGTGATGGCTCGAGCAATAGTGAAAGCGGTGAAAAACGCAGAGCCTTTATTTGGATTAAAAAGTTATCAGGATTTATTTAGAAATGTATAGAATGGTGCCAAACATTTTTCTATACATTAATATTATCTTTATTGCAATATAAGCCTATAATGATATAATACAATTATAATAATAAAAAATTGGAGGAAAAAGAAATTGAATAAGAGAAAATTTAATTGGCCGATTATTGGCTTAATCCTGTTAATCTTAATGATTGTTAGCGGCATTGCTTCGATCTATATCGATGTTATCTGGTTTAAATCAATAGAATTTGTGTCTATTTTTTGGAAGATATTACTAACTAAGGGTATAGTTATTACCTTTTTTGCAGCACTCTTTTTTATATTGTCCTATATTAACCTTTCATTTGCCAGACGATTTGCTCCTGAATTTAAAGTAGAAATAGACCAGAATGAGTTTGAAAGACCGGAGATACAGTTATTTAAGAGTCTGCAGAATATTGAGGTAAATAAAAAATTTGTTCTTTTATTTTCACTGGTGGCAGCATTCTTTATGGGATTTTCTGAAAATGCAAGTTGGGAGAAAATTTTAATTTATTTTAATCGAACTTCCTTTGGAGTAACCGACCCCATTTTTAACAAAGATATCGGATTTTATATGTTCAGCCTGCCCTTCTTGGAATTTGTCAGAAACTGGCTGTTTTTTTCCCTTACCATCATTACTGTTGTCGTAGGGGCTATCTATGTTGTGAAAAAAGCAATAAAATTAGAAAATAAAAAAATAGAAATAGAGACTCCGGTAAAAATACATCTTTCCGTATTGATTGGTGTCCTCTTAATTTTAAAAAGTGGAGAATACTGGTTAAATACTTTCAAAATATTATATTCTACCCGTGGAATTATTTTTGGAGCGGGTTATACAGAAATCCACGCCAATCTTTTGGCCTTGAGAGTTCTAATGGTTGTAGCTTTGATTTGTGCAGCACTATTTTTTGCAACTGCCAGGAAAGAAAATTGGAAAATACCAGTTTTGGGGTTGGCGGTATTGATAGGTGTCACTATATTACTGGCGGGAATTTATCCAGAGATTATGCAAAGAGCCATAGTCTTACCTAATGAAAGCAGTAAGGAGAGACCTTATATATTAAATAATATTGAAGCTACCCGGGTAGCCTACGGTTTAGATAAGATTAAAGAGGAGGAATTTCCGTTAAAAGAAGGAATAAGCTTCGAAGATATTGAAAAAAATAAAGAGACGATTGGAAATATCCGACTCTGGGATTGGAGACCTATAAAACAGACTTTAAAACAGATTCAAGCCATCAGGTTATATTATGATTTTAATAGTGTGGATATGGACCGTTATTATTTTAACGGAAACTATCAACAGGTGATGGTCTCTCCCCGCGAATTAAATTCAGCAAAAATACCAGAACAAGCCAGAACCTGGGTTAATGAGAAATTGGTTTATACTCATGGCTATGGAGTGGTGGTAAACCCGGTTAATCAAATTAGCGGAGAAGGCCTCCCTTATTTATTAATTAAAGATATTCCTCCAGTTTCCAGTGTAGACCTGACTATTACCCGACCAGAAATATATTATGGAGAAATAACCGAAGGGTATGTCATCGTTAAAACTAAGGCCAAAGAGTTTGATTATCCAAAAGGAGACGAAAATGTCTATAGTACTTATGTGGGTAGTGGTGGGTTGACAGTATCTTCTTTGTGGAGAAGGATTTTATTTTCTATAAAATATTCAAATTCTCAAATTTTACTTACCACCAATTTTACTCGGGATAGCCGAATTATGATTTATCGTAACATTCAAGAGAGAGTTAAAAAAGTAGCTCCTTTCTTGGGTTATGACAAAGATCCCTATATGGTCATTTCTAAAGAAGGGAAATTGTTCTGGATACAAGA
>CAZMLS010000223.1:0-1337 GCA_964567215.1 uncultured Atribacterota bacterium
AGTCAACAGGAATGGTTATGTAATTAACGCCAAGGTTGACTTCATAAGTTACCACACCGGAACAATGGGTATAACCGTTCACTGGAAATTTTACCTCTTCCCCGGTATCTTCATTATCACAAAGATCAAAAGAATCACCCGCAATTAGATAATTATCGGCCTTAAAACTATGAACTCCAATAGGGACATCCGGAATAGTTAGAAACCCTGAAACGATCATCGTGTCTTGATATGTACCATCTAAATAAATATAATAATTATCTAATGGACGCTCCAGGTCTACTCCTATCATAGATACTATACCTAAATCGATAGTTACAATTCCGGTATCGGGTGTGGTAACGCTAGTACAAGAAGTTAAACCAAAAAGTAGTAGCAACGCCAAGACAATAAGAATAACAAAATTAAATGAAATCCTTTTCATCTCATTTATCCTCCTTTATTTATTAATGAGAAAAATATAGATTTATAAGCAAGATTGTATCTTACAGGATTATTGAAGCTTATCTGATTGTAAAGGAGCTGCGATTAGAGGTATTTATATTAGTGCATTAGGAGAATTATAAAAATATCTTTATAGATTATTAGAATGATATTACGATACTTGTAATAAATAAAACAACTTTTTTATTATCAATTATATAGATACTTATTTATATAGATACTTATTTATACAATACGATATCACTTTTAAAAATCCTCTTTTTTTTAAAAAAAAATATAAAAAATAATAAATACTTTGGCCTGCCCCCACTAATCCAGACACAAAAAAGTTTACTTTTTCTCTAATTCTCTTAGAATAGTTCATTGTTTTAACCATCATTGTTAGGTTACCTCTGCTTGGTAATTATACGACTCTCTTGCTCTGTCCTTTTGCCTAAAAGTTTGGATACGTTTATTATCTTACCTCTTCGGTTCTTTTCTTTTTTTTAATAAAAGAAATCATAAAAATAAAAGAGGTCAAAAGACCGCTTTTATTGTGACTGTTTTATTTATTTTGATTAATCGCCTGCAACCCATCTTTCCAAAGCATTTTTCCTGTATACATCTTTTTCTGCATCAGTAGCATCTTAATTAAATTCAAATATGGCTTCATCTCAATCTCCATATGTTGGATTAGGCAATACAATAAATTCTATACCGAATTTATCTTTGTCTGCTTCGGCTGCAGCATTTCTCTCTTCTAAAGATACATGATAATAATCTATTGAAAAATCGCCACAATTATCACTCAGGTAAAAAATAACACCCTATTCTTCTAAAACCATATCTTGGTTGTTTATTACTGGTCTCTATATTTAGCATGAGATGTTTTTCATCAACATTAGGAAATCCTA
>CAZMLS010000223.1:1437-2732 GCA_964567215.1 uncultured Atribacterota bacterium
GCCATGACTAAATGCTCATTTAAATCTTTAGTCGTGTAAGCCGGTTCTAATTTTAAAACCTCACCAACATAAATTTTTCTAACATCCTCGATGTTATTGTATTTTGCTAAATCTCGCCAGCTTATGCCTAATTTTTCTCCAATTTTGATTAAACTATCACCTGGTTGAACCGTATAAGTTTCACTATTAGCAAATACAATAGAAGTTATTAACACGATAATCAATATTATTTGAAAAATCATTACCGATGCTATTCTGTATTTTTTTTCAAACATCTTAAAAACCTCCATTTTATTTCATAGAGCATAAATATACGACAAGTTATACTTATTTCCTTCTAATATTCATAAATTACCGGCAAGATGAAATTAGCAGTCATTAAAAGGCACTTATCTTTTTATAGGTGATGTTATATTAAAGTAACATGGATTTTTGATAATAATTATTTTATTTCATGAGAAATGCCATTAATAATATTTTTTCAGAAATAAAGAGAAAATATTACCCCACTAAAACAATAGTTGGGTTTGCAACCCTTTTATTTTTTTTTAGTGCAAAAAAGGATAAGATTTTATTGATTTTGTTTATTCACGAATATTTAAAAATTCTAAGAATGGGGTAAAAACATAGGCATTCACTCACCGCGTGCACGGTGAAAATAAAGAAGTATAATTTAATCTTAAAATATATTTATGATCTAAAATTTAGTTACTCTCAATATATTTTTTCTTAAATAAATAATTTTTTAATGCAACTTTGTTTTACCATTACCTAATATATTTCTTGACAGAGATTCGCCTAAAGGGTTAAAATGTTAACAGTTTACCCTCTTTCGAGTATTAATTGTTAAAATTGATTCACTGCTTTGAATGGTACTTTTATTCATGTTCTTCAAATCGATAAGAGGAAAAACAAAAAAATATAGCAGGAGAGAAATAAAATGAGTGATGGATTAAAGAAATTACAATTACAAATGGGAAAACTGGGAAAAGAATTACCAGAAGTAATGGAAAAATTTATGAAATTGGATCATGAATGTGTAAAAGATGGTGTATTAAGTCATAAAACAAAAGAATTAATGGCACTTAGCATAGGAGTGGCTATAAGATGTAAATATTGCATTCAATTTCATGCTGCTGAAGCATTCAAAGCCGGAGCAACTAAAGAAGAAATGCTGGAAGCAGCAAGTGTTGCTGTTTTTATGGGTGGCGGACCTGGTCTTGTTTATGCGGCAACAGAGTTGCTTGAAGTATTTGATGAATTAGGTGTTAAATAAACAAATAAATTTTTATTAA
>CAZMLS010000224.1:0-2711 GCA_964567215.1 uncultured Atribacterota bacterium
CTACTCGCTCCGGGCAATTAAAAATGCGCCTGTTGCCACTCCGCTTGACTGGTCTTGAGCTATCCTCTTTGGATAATGTCCAAAAATACAACCTGTCCAATATCTTTTGGCGACTGGCCCCGAAACAAGATCCCTGGCAGAATCTGTATAAAAAGAAAAACACAACCATTTCCCTATAATATGTTGCAATAATAAAACCCTGTATCAGGATAATAATATAAACAAGATGCAAAGGGTTTTTTATTTTAGTTACAAGGCTGTTCTGAAAAGCAAAGACCTTGCTTGGAAAATAAGTAAATTTGTAAGTATAGGTAATAGGATAATGTTCTATTATGAAAACAATAATTCTCTATCTGTGGGACCTCATCCGGATCTTCCCCCGATATTCCGGACACTTAGTTAAGATAGTTTTGTTAACATTAATGCTTTATATTCCTCAGGGCTGTAGTAGCCGAAAGAGGAATATAATCTTTCTCGATTCTCGATTATAGAAGATTTTAATATACTCGAAAATTAAACCTTCTAAGCTTTAACGGACAGTAAGTTAAGAGCTATAAAAAATAAATAGAGTTAGTCCAAAGAATGAATCTTTAAAAACCTAACTCTATTATACCTCTGGTGGAGGCTAGCAGACGATTTTCGCAACTTTTGTATGGATGAAGAAATTGAAAAAGCGTGTCACAAATTAGAAGAAGTCATTGGGGTCTGTTAAAGATTTAAAAAGACAGAACTTCAATAAAGAAGTTCTGCCTTTGTTATTGTCTGGCTCCCCAGACAGGACGACTTTCGCAACTTTTGCATGAGTGATAAAACTGTAAAGGTGTTTCGGGAGTTAGAAGAAGTTATTAATACTCGATATTATTGATTAAAAACCTTCTTACGGAAAGCTGGAAAAAGTTATCTAATTATTGAGCATGTACAACATCCCTATGACAGTCCCAAGAAACTTATTTACCAGTCTATTTTATTTTATGGTATAATAATAAAAAGTAAAATAATTGATATGGATTTATAATCTTATGGAGAAAATAAAATTTAATAATAAAATCTCTACCAATGATATAACCATTCGATCCGCTCTAAAGAAACTTCTAACAAACCGTCATGCACAAGATGAAAAAGTGAGAATAATTGAGGAGCTTGGTGTCCAACACGGCAGTGCAAGAGTTGATATCGCTGTTGTAAATGGAATTATGCATGGCTATGAAATAAAAAGTGATCAAGACACTCTTCAGCGATTGCCTAGACAAATGGATGTGTTTAATTCAGTATTTGATAAAATAACATTGGTCGTTGGGAAAAATCATCTATATCGAGCGATAAATATAGTTCCTGAATGGTGGGGTATTATGGTTGCAAAGAGTAATAATAATGGTTCTGTGATATTTAATCTTATACGGGGAGAAGAATTTAATAAGAATCAGGATAGCGTATCAATTGCAAAACTATTATGGAGAGAAGAAGCTCTTAGAATTCTTGAGAAAAATAAAGTGGCCAATGGTTTCTATTCAAAGCCCAGAGATTTTATTTATAAAAAATTAGCAAGCGTACTTGATCAAGAAGCTCTTAGTGAAGAAGTAAGAGAAAAATTATTTCTTAGGGCAGATTGGCGACCTGATGCGCCACTAATACTAAATGGTGATTAATGCCAGCCCTAAGCCACGTTTCTGGAGTACCAGTACCCTTAATCAAGGGATTTTTTATATACACTTCAAAATGATTAGCTTTTTCAGCAACATATTTATCACCATAACTGAATTTTTTGCCATAATATTTCTTGTCTTTTACTAATAGATTTGCATTGGCTAAATAATGCTCATATTTTCTCCTTTGCCCCTTTATTATCAACCAATCATCCTCCAGTGTATATTTAATGCTCGATGTTGGAGAATAAAATTGAGTAATCTCTTCATAAATTGGATATTGAATTGTATAATCAGCAAAAGATGGTTTTCTTTTTACCTTTTTATAATTTATCTGTTCTTTCCAGCTTTTCCAGTCAATGCGTGGTATAAGATTTTCTTCATCAATTTTGCATTTAGATAAATTTCTAGGAAACGAACCACTTGCGAAAATAAATGTCCTCCACTTTGATAAATTTAGGATACTCTGACTTAAATTCAGGTATTTAATATATTTTATATTATTACATTCTGTTTCCTTAATATCTACCAATAGATCAACATCTTTTTCCATTAATCTATAATATGAGAGCAGATTATAGATATCTTGGTTTAATTTTGTTAAATTAGAAAAATTAGGACATATTAATCGTAAACATATACCACTTTTTGTCTCCTTTGCTACTGAGTAAGCGGCATCCTTAATTTTTTGATCATCATCAAGATAGATAACTGGAATAAAAATACCTCCAAGTTTATTACCTCCCAATGAAATATTTATAATACTTTTAGCTTTAAGAGAAGGTGTATATAGCAAACTAACATCAATAAAAACCGGATTTATGCCCCATGCTCCTATAATTTTTTTTGGTAATTGTGGTAACTGTTCCTCAAATTTTGTAACAACATTTTCAACTGTTTCACCGGGTTTATTTTTGGGCATTACAAATTGAATTAAGGGAGTGATATATTTTTTCTGATCCTCTCTCTTAAAATACACATTTTTAATACTATTAAGTGTAATATTCCTTATTTAATGATAACGGCAAAATGAAAAAACTGATAGCCTTATCTAGCGTTAACGTCTTT
>CAZMLS010000225.1:0-1471 GCA_964567215.1 uncultured Atribacterota bacterium
TCAGCATGATGCACTAATTTTTCAGCAGCTCTTTGATCAAAAATACCGCATTGGGGGCCCATGGCCTGATAAGGTTCGTAATCTTTTTTATAGATACCCCACATCTTTTTACAAACCGCTACACATGGTTCCCCACAGGTCTTTTGTAATTTATTTTTAATAGTCTCCTGATTAAATTGTTTTAAATAATGATTCACAATATACTTTTGATGCAAATCAACCCGTGTCTCTTCATCCATAAAAATACTTCGATAATTAAAGGACAACATTTTACCTTTTAAAGTCGTATAATTGATACCAAAAGTACCTCCGGTTCCAAAATTTTCTTCAAAACGGTACTTGGTCGTGGCTTCGATGTCCTTTGCTGCCATTTTTTTCTTATATTTATTCTCAAACCATCGATCAGCCACCTTGCGGTCCCGAAAATCCTGGTCTACGAAAGTTCCTCCATAAATGACTGCTGCAATATTGTGCTGCTGTAACATCTTAGAGCCAAAACCACCTCTTCCAGCCCAGGTGTCAACAGAACTTAATTTTCCGTTTTGCATAGGAACTGAACAAATAGCGCCAAAATCTGTTACTTCTGAAGCAGGCCCGGTGGCCAATATACGGGGCTCATTTTCATAATCCTGACCATAATTTTTAAAAACATAGTTCATTAAGGCATAGACTCCTCCTTCTCCTTCTCTCCAAATTTTATGCAAATCAAGCGGAAAAACGTCTACCTTAATCTCTTCACCGTGAATTCGATTTAGATATAAAATTGAAGGTGCTTTGGCCCAACCAACAATGGCTAATATATTAATTCCTAAATTATCAAAAATGAGTCCGGCTCCGCCCATGGAAGAAATATAAAAACCTCCCCAGCAGGGAGAAAAACCAGAAAAGAATAAACGATTAGAGCCCGGGAATATAGAGCCGGCCAGCAATCCGACACCAATGTTAAGACTATTGTATTTTCCGGCCAGATATAATCCCAGATCAGGGGGACCAAAAAAATCTCCTACTTTAAAACGGTCTACCCGATAAAATGTTGAATTCGCATCAACCAAGAGAACTTTATGATGATAGTTTGAGTAAGTAACCATAATCAATCACCCTCTTCCTTTAAATATATCAAATTTTAGTTGCTTCGGTGCTTTTTATGATAAAGCTTTCCAGAGTTCTGTCCGGTAACAGTCCTTTTGCCTGAAAGTTTGAATACTTGTGGTATCTTGCTTCTTCGGCTCCTCTTCCCATTTTTAAAAGAAAAGGTCTCTCCTGTTACCTTCGTACAGGTTACAATATTTAATTTAATTTTATATTTACTTTTTTACGGGAATATTAACTCAAACTCTACACTAATTCATAACATACTACACTTATATCTTAAAAATTATTCTTTACTTATAAAAACACAATTCGTTAGATGAGTTCCAATCCCAAAAAGAAGTTATGTCAAATGTTGAGACCAGACCCCTTTCTTATCCCC
>CAZMLS010000225.1:1571-2660 GCA_964567215.1 uncultured Atribacterota bacterium
ATGGACTATCTTCTTTTACTGAAGATTTTGCCATAATATTTTACATGCCATAGGGCGTGAAAAATGCCGATAAATCCCATGACAATCGAATATTCCACATGCCAGAAAAGAAAGTTAAAGCGAACAAAACGAAACCAGTCAAAATCGCGAATCAGCACCAGAATGAAACCAGTGCCTGCTGAAACAATAAAACTAACCAGGAGTAAAATATTCCAGAATTTTTTCTCTTTGGCAGCACTGATTTTAAATCTAGCTGCAAGCCATTTACCGACCAAATAAAAGAGCAGGGTTAAAAAACTAATTTCAATCAAGTTGTAATCACTGATTATTTTCTTTTGGGTGGTGGATTCTCCCTGAGATTCCGGAGAAATGATAGGGTCTTCAACCACTTCACTACCAGTATTATTACTATCATCAGTCAGAACAGATTCCTCTGATTGAGGGCTTTTTTGCTGTTTCAGGTTCTCGGCCACTCCTTTTATTATTGAGGGAGAAAAACGTACTTCTGCTCTCAAATCATCAACCGTATTATTGATGCTATAGTCCATCTTTAACAAGAGATCCTCTTTCAATTTGTTTAATAATTGGGTAGCATCAATACTCCATAATTGAGCAATCTCACCAATGGTCATAGTTTTCAGTCTACTACCAGAAATTTCCACACTGTATTCTTCTTCATGGGAAGTGACTGTATTTTTTTGACTGCTGTCATTTTTTATTATCTCTTCATTTGATTTGCTGGATTCGTTAATTGGTTCAGGTTGCGATAAATCACATATGCTATCCTGATTAGTATCAATGTACCTTCCACATTCCCCCGGGTAAGGGTCATTTTCTAAACCAAAAGGACAACTATTCCAAGCCTGAGCCATAGAGACATTTAAGTTTATCATAAAGATACTTATAGTGATTAGCAGAATGAATAGTAATAGGATTCCATTTCTCAATACAATTTTACCTTTCATTTTTATTCTTTCTCCCTATGTGTTTTATTTGCTGACATATTCTATCTTCTGTCTGTTAATACGTCAATAAGAGAGCTTTTCTTTCAATAATTGAATATTTTTTCATTTATGCCTAAATATAAAA
>CAZMLS010000226.1:0-2631 GCA_964567215.1 uncultured Atribacterota bacterium
ACCTAAATGCTTATATAGCAATACTTTGCTGATAATTTTGGTGAAGTTGGGTTAAGAAATATCTATCTAATTTAATAAATTTCAGGAGGAAATTAAAATGAAGAGAAGTAAGATAATTTTAGGTATATTAATTCTAAGTGTAATGGCATTAGTTCTTTCCGGCTGTGGAGAAGGGAATCTTGTAACACTCCCACCTCTAGAAGAGAATGATACCTACGCCCTAGGCGACATCGGACCTGCGGGAGGATACATCTTCTATGACAAAGGTAGTTCGTCCGATGGCTGGCGGTATTTAGAAGCCGCCCCTGTATCTACTGAATGGACGGGTAAACAATGGGGCAGCAACTGGATTTGGATTGGAGGAACAGGAACGGGTATTGGAACTGGGCAGAATAATACAACTATAATCGTAAACTGGCTGAATAGTCATTCTGAAACAGGCAAGGCGGCACAGCTTTGCTATGCTCTTAATTACGGTGGCTATAGTGACTGGTTTTTGCCCTCGAGAGATGAGTTGAACAAGATGTGGGTAAACTTGAAAAGTGGTATTGATGAAAATGGTGCTCACTATGATCCTGTCGGTGGTTTTGCTGATAACTACTGCTGGAGTTCGTCGGAGGGCAATGTCGGCGAAGCATGGAGCCAGGATTTCAAGTATGGTTATCAGGGCAGATACTACAAGGGCCTTACAAGCTGGGTCCGTGCTGTTCGGGCTTTTTAACTATTTAAAATAAATAGGGACACATCCCATTTTCTTAGACAAGTATTATTTTTGTTTTTAAATTAGATAAATAAAGTTGACATAAAGTAGCGAAAGGGAGGTTGTGAAAATGGATGAAGGCTACCTCGATATTGGGGGCAAAAAAATATGGTATTCGGTTTATGGAAAGGAGAAAAAAACACACCAATTTTGGTAGCTCATGGTGGCCCGAGATTTTCTTCTATGCCCGAGGTTGTATCTGAATTTGCAGAACAAAGACCGGTTTATTTCTATGATCAGCTCGGTAGCCGAAGATCGGACAAGGCAAAAAGTAAAGATGACTACTCTGTCGAATATTTTGTTGCAGAGCTTGAGGGTGTTATTAAGGCTCTGCAGTTCACTGATATTATCTTAATGGGTTTTTCGTGGGGCTGCGGGCTGATCGGTTCCTATATGCTTGAAAAAAAGCCTGCAGGTGTAAAGGCGCTGATTTTATCTGCCCCTCTTTTGAGCACCTCTCTTTGGGATCGCGATCAGCGGGAACATATTACAAAAATGCCATCTGCTATGATAAAAGCAATAGAAAATGGTGAAAGAAGCGGCGATTACGCCGGCGAATACCAGACGGCGATGATGGCCTATTATAACCGGCATGTCTGTCGCCTTAATCCTTGGCCTAATTCTTTGGTGGAGGCGTTTGACGGTCTAAATATGGACGTATACCAAACCATGTGGGGACCCAGTGAGTTTACCGTTACCGGTAAGCTGAAGGATTTCGACCTATATCCCAGGCTTCATGAGATAACCATACCGGTATTGCTTACCTGCGGTGATAACGACGAAGCAGGCGTAAAAACCCTTAAGGATTTTCAAATGGCTTTTCCGCAGGCTCAAATGGCGGTGATACCCAATGCTTCCCATCTGCATCAGATAGAACAGCCACAGATCTATAAAATAGTAGTGAATGAGTTTCTAAAAAATCAATAAGGAGCAAAACGATGAAAAAGAAAGTATTCGTTGTGATCCCTATTGGGTATAAAAACCATAACTTATGGTAGGAAAAATATAAATTAGAAGAATAAAGGAAAATAAAATAATGAAGAACGGGTGTTAGGAAAAATAAATATTGGTGAAAAGCCCATATCATCAATGCATTTGGAGAGATCTGAATACATTTATTATTTTAATTGGTTAAATTGGCACTCTACTTGCTTATTTATATAAAATAAAACCTAAGAGGTTTCAACATCAGTAATATAATATTAATTTATGAAAAGAGGTAAGGTAAGTAAATGTCCCTAAAAGAAACGTTAATCGAAGTAAGTAAAAGTTTTCCGGCTGAATTTAAGGAGCAGAAGGACGGATCTCTGGTCCTTCAGTTTGTTATTGCTGAAAGGAAAGTGTTTCTCTCTAAAAAGAAATTAACCTATAAAAGCAAGGTAAGGGTTAATGATGAGAAGAAGGAAATAACCTTTTTTGAGATGCTGAGTGAATTAAATTCAGGGCTTTCTGCCGGATCCGGTTTTGAGTTTAAAAAAGATACTTATAAGGTTAAGGGAAAAGAACGGGAAGGTAGAATAGAAGAGATGTCCAACCTGTTTGGCAAAAATTACCAGTATTCTTTTGATTATAAAAAAATCAGAGAAGCCATTAAGGAAGAAGCCCAAAAAACTGGATATTCTTTCTCGGTAAGACTTATAGAGAAACTCTTATAATTTAAGAAAAGGAAGTTAGGAGGATTTTAGAGGTGACAATAAAAAGGATAGTTATTATATTTGTAATTGTGTTTTTTCTATTTAATTTAATTGGTGTGGTAATTCTTGCACAAAACGACCTTCATTATAAGCTTCAGGAACTGGTAAATGCAGAGCTTATCGCTTATAAAGAAAAAGTCCCTGATTACCCCGGTGGACTGGCTATGGAAGTAATCT
>CAZMLS010000227.1:0-2621 GCA_964567215.1 uncultured Atribacterota bacterium
AATAAGTTAGTTAAAATAAATGTTTCTAAAGTAACCGCTGAAAAATTGGTAAAAAACAATGATCAGGAATTAATAGAAAAATGGATCGAAGCGGTGAAATATTCCAATGCTGACAATAAAGCGGCTTATTTAGTAAAGGCAATAAGGGAAAATTGGCAATTTCCGGAAGAATATTTAAGAAAAATAAAAGAACAAAAACAGGAAAAAGAAGAGGAAAAAACAGAATATATTAAAATGAAAAACAAAGAAGAGGAAGATAAAAAAAGACAAGAAGAGATTAAAAAATATGAAAAAATATTTAATTCACTTAATTCTTCACAGCAGAAAGAAATAATAAAAGAAGCAGAAAAAAGGTTGCCCGATTTTTTGAAAAGAAAAACTTAACAAAACAAAAGTAAAGGGAGAAAACTCCAAATTACTCGAAGTGGTCCTGGAAGAAAAGAGAAGAGAAATTGTAAAAGAATGGATAAAAGAAAAAAAATAAATTTATAAATAATTTAAGGTACAATAATTTTTCCCATAATAAAATATTAATATTAAACTCTTTAAATTATATATTAAATCAAAATAAGTAAAAATATTTAACAAAAAAGAAGGATTTTTAAAATAAATATAGAAGTATACGAAATGCGCAATATATTGGGTTTATAAAAAGTATTGACTAAAAATATTCAACAATAAAATATTAACATTTAAAAACTTAATTAATCAAATTATTATTTATACCTTGTGAATAATGCTTTGATTAATTTTATACAAAAATAACCAAAGCATGATAAAGGCAAACTGCCCGAAAGGACAGGACGCAAAGTAATGGATCTAAAGCTTTATTTAAGGCCATGACCGCCATACCACCGGCTTTTTTTATTTTTACCTTAACTAATTTCAAGAAAACAGGAACCTGTAAAATATACAACGGTATATTTAAAACAACAAGAAAAATGCCATCTAATAAGGAGATACGGTTTTAAAAGAAGTTACCGGTCTCTTCAAATCTACTTTAAGGGAAGTGGATATCATCTACTGTATAGGAGGAGACGAATTCTTGTTAGTCTTCCCGGACAACTCTCTAAAAGACGCAGTCCAAATTAAAGAAAGACTAAATAAAAATTTAGAAAAATTAAATTAGAACCTAAACAAACCTTACCAGATAGATTTCAGTATGGGTCTTTCTGAGTATGATCCTGATAAATCTCTGTCTATGGATGAATTAATCCGGATAGCAGACCAGAAGAATATATAAAGAGAAGGAAAGAAAAAACAAGGGAAGGTTGTAAACATGATGGTAAGTTAGAAACCGCTGAAGATGAGAAAGAAGAGGAAAAAATAACAAAAGAGAATGTCAAAAAAATTATAAGATTTTAAATATTTATTTATCTTACAAGATCAATAGGAGGTGAATAAGATGAAAGATGAAGATAAAACAAAAATTGTAGAATTAATAAAAGAATTGAAGGATTCAGAAGAGCGTTTAAAGATATTATTCGATTATGCTCCTGATGCTTATTATATCAGTGATTTAAAAGGTAATTTTGTCGATTGCAATAAGCAAGCAGAGAAGTTAACCGGTTACAAAAAAAAGGAATTAATCGGAAAGAATTTCCTAAAATTAAAATTACTTTCTATTACTGATATATCCAAATTAGGTAAACTATTCGATAAAGATCTTAGAGGATTATCAGTAGAGACAAGTGAGTTTATATTTAATAGAAAAAATAATACCAAGGTAACAGTTGAGATCTCCACTTATACGGTGAAAATTAAGGGAAGAACTTTAGTATTAGGTATAGTAAGAGATATCACCGAGTGCAAGCAAGCAGAACAAGCCCTTATAGAATCAGAAGAAAAATATCGCACTGTATTTGAAAATACCGGTACTGCAACTGTGATAATTGATGAAGATATGACCATCTCCATGGTAAACGCTCAATTTGAAAAACTAAGTGGGTATACTAAAGATCAAATCAAAAATAAGATGAATTTAAAAGAGTTTATCGTTCCGGAAGAGTTAGAAAAGATGAGAAATTATCATATTGACAGGATAAAACCTGGAAAAAATCCTCCAACTGAATATGAAATACGTTTGATAGATAAAAAAGGCAATATAAGAAATATATTTATGAGAATAGGAATGGTTCCCAATACTAAAAAGAGTATAGCTTCCTTAATGGATATCACCGAGCGCAAAAATGCAGAAAAAAACATAAAGAGTGCAAAAGATGAACTGCAAGCCATCTTTGATGGTATAGAAGACGGGATTTGTGTTATTGATGAAAGTTATCAAATCTTACGAGCTAATCAAAGAATTTTGAAAATCTTTGATAAACGAAGTTTTTCTGATTTATTAGGAAAGCGATGCTTTATAGAATATTTTGATAACCGGAAGACTTGTAGAAATTGCCCGGTCCAGAAAACCTTTGAAAATGCTGAACCTTACCGTTTAACTAAAATTTATCAGAAAAGAAATAAAACTAAAGTAATATTAGATATTACTGCTTTTCCCCTTAAAGATGATGAAGGGAGAGTTATTCAGGTGATTGTGTATTTAAAGAATATTACTGATATGACGGAAGTTGGAGAATTAGCTGCCGGAGTTGCCCACGAGATAAAAAATCCTTTGG
>CAZMLS010000228.1:0-2604 GCA_964567215.1 uncultured Atribacterota bacterium
ACATAAATCTTCAGAAAGAAAAGAGTGTTAAAACATGAATCTAAAAAAAGTAATCTGAGAGGTCTTGCAATGACACATTTCATCTTCGTACTCGGTTTTTTTAATCGCTCTACTCGCTGTAGCATAATGCAAACCAAAATATTTTAGCCTACTTTTTCTGCTTTTGTAACAATAAAAGTACTTGTAAATTCATCTAATAATTCTTCACCTTTATCCTCATAAAATCCTGAAATAATAAAGCCGGCCTCGATTTGACCATTTATTTGATCTGTCAGACTATGCCCGAATTCGAAGGGTGTCATGTTCTTGTTGAAACTACTTCCCCTGCTTTCTCTATGGTAGGCTTGCTTTACTTAGCACATTAGCACGATCAACTTATCTATTTAACCTCTACTGATGCATTTGTATCAAAAGGATTTGTTCTAACTGCAAGAGAAAAGAGATATGGATAATTAGTTTTTAAATGTTTCATATAGTCAAGCCACTCAAGAATCAAAAGATGGTATGCCCTCTTCATATCTCCTGCAAGGTGTTGATAATCAGTTTCTGGTAAACCGTTCAGGCTTTTTCTGAGGCTAAGCTCCTCGGTTAAATGAAAAACTGCCCAAAGTAGATTTGTGAATGAGTCATGTTCTAATAGATTGGGATTTCCTAAAAGATTCAGTAAAAAGTGTCTCTTCTCATTCAAGAAATTTCTAATATCCTCCAAATCCCCTCTCTTGCTATCAATGTTGTAAGTATGTTCTTTGACACTTTTACAAATTTTCAAAAATTCTTTTTCAAAAGATTCATTTGTGATGATTAGGTTTTGAGTAATTTCAGAAGGCTTGGTATCAAAACTAATAAATATTTTTAGCAATTCTCCCCCAACTTCACTAAAAAACATTCCTATAACCATATTTAATTTGTTCAACATGGCTTTCTTTTCTCTATAGCCCAGTAACTGGTGCAAAATCAAAGTCACTAACAAAACTTCCAGGAAAACAAAACCGATATCTCCAATAAGATATAGGAAAATATGATGTATGTCTCTAAAAATTAAATAGTGAATAAAATAAATCAGTGCGGATAAAGCTATCAGGGACAAACCTAATAAAACCTGCCAACTAAATAATCGTTTCATTTTTAACTTCCTTTGTTTTATTTATTGATTTCCTCTTCTATGCACTCTTCTAAAATATTTTTTATGTATGTGTCAGGGAACGGTTCTTTATCACGCTTCAAGAATATATATTTACCTTATTAAATCGCTACCGGCCACAAGAGGTTAAAAGAATGAGTCTTTTTCAATTTTTCTACATTTTAATATTAATACGACAAAGATTTTAAGAAATCCTTCTTTTTAAAAATAATGCAAGGCGTATCAAATAGGTTTATCTTTTACCGGTAGCATAATTTAATCTTTTTGAATGATTAATCTTATCCCCAACCCTATTAAAACTGTACCGAAAATTTTATCTAATACTCTTGAGACTATAGGCTTTTTCTTTAAATTTTATCCCCCCGGATAATAATGCTTTAATTCCAAACTCGTTTTCCTTGAGACAGAGTCTTGGAAATAAGATAAAGCATGTCAGGTCCCGGAGCAATATTCAGGAGTATTGCTGCTGATAAAAAGAGCATCCAGTAAGAAGGGTCTTCCATATTATTAACCTCATTAAATTATTTTGTCGTATTTTATTGTATTGCAAACCTTGGTCCTATTTGATTGTCCCGTTTTTATCAAATGATAGTTTCTTTACTGCAAAATACTAAAATTAGAGCTTCTATCAAAAGAAAAGCCGAAAAAAATTGATATCCTAAAGATGAACCGGATTGAGTCATCTGACCAATGATAATTGGTCCAAAGAAAAATCCTATTCCCCAAAAAAGATAATAAGCCCCGGAAATGGTTCCTTTAAGTGAATTGGGAACCATTTCATTTAAAAAAGCCATGGAAGATAGATAAAAAACTCCCAGTCCCAGGCTGGCAATGGTTAAGGCTACACTACCATAGAATTAGGGCACCCAACAGACAAACGCCTGTATAAAATAGGAAGGGTTTATTTCCTGTCAAATAATTGGAAAAAAGGATCCCTAATAGGGGTCCGATGGTAAGCCCGATATGAATAGATGCATTATAAATCCCTATTGCTTTCCCTTTCGAAGCGGGATACTTAATCGACAATAATGCAGGCGCCAAGGCCCATATAGGCGCTTCACCCATACCTTGAAATAGTCTACCTAAAAAATATAGGTTGGCATGGTTAGAAAAGTAATAAAAAACTCCGGTTATAAAACATATTAAATAGCCTAGAAATAAGAAAAATTTAAAACCATATCTATCCGATAGGTTGCCTATGGGTACTTGTAAAAGGATATATGAGATCGCAAAAGCAGAAGCTAAATAACCTACAGTTTTTCCCGAACCTGTTAGAACGATTATTCTTTGTGGAAGCAAAGCCATAATCATGCCTACGCCAAGCATCATCATAAAGACCGATAAATTTAAGCTAATCAAAGTCCTATTATTTTTCACTTATTTTTCATCCTAATTACTCAAAATATAGGGGTCTATAATTAAAAAAAATTCTGTGACTATAGAATAATCTGAAAGGTTAGGAT
>CAZMLS010000229.1:0-2602 GCA_964567215.1 uncultured Atribacterota bacterium
GATAAGATCTACTAACCTGTTGACCTTTTTCATTAAAAATAATAGTACAACATCCTGTTGTTCCAACATCGATACTCATAATCAAATGACGCATAATAACCTCTTATATTAATATCTAAAACTTTAATACTTTAAACCTTCGATATCAAATTCCAAAGATAGACTGCCACAATTTTTAATTTCAATTACCAATTGCTTGATTGCATCAGTCATATCTTTAATGCCACGACTACCAGTCGTTACCAATATTTAGTCCGCTGTGTTGATTCTCGAGTATAAGTTAAATTGATTGACTCTGTTCTTAGTGAATAATATTTCCGGCTTTGAATTAATAATCGAAGACGATTTAACTTAATTAAAATTACTTTTTTTGTACAGAACCAATTTTACCGCGAGAAAATAATTTCATTTTTTCCTTGATTGCTATAAGCATCGGTTCTTTTATCTTTTCTGAAAGAGTAGACAAATGACCAGAATAATCGTTTTTAAATATTTCTTTTAATTGATTAACAGCGGCATTTGATATTTCAGTATTAATATTTATCTTTGATATTCCTTCATCGATTGCTAATATTAGATCTTCTTCTGTATTTCCAGAACCTCCATGCAAGACAAGGGGAATTGAAATTACTTTTGTAATTTCTTTTAAGCGATCATGATATATTTTTGGTTTACCTATATAGTTGCCGTGGATCGTTCCTATCGCGATAGCTAAGGCATCACAATCTGTCTTCTCTACAAATTCTTTTGCTTCTTCAGGCCTGGTTAATTGTTCCTCCGGAACAAATTCTCCGGTATCTTCGGCAGGAACATAACCCAATTCCGCTTCTACGGTAACACCGGCTGCATGGGCTATTTTAGCTATTTTAGAGGTTATTTTTATATTATCACTATTTCTCATACTGGAACCATCATACATAACTGAAGTAAAACCTGCTTGAATTGCCTGAATAATTAAATCTTCTGATTTACAATGATCCAAATGAAGAACAACGGGCAACGGTGTTTTATTCGCTAACTCATGAACACATTTAGAAATTAAATGAATCGAATTAATATGGGTATATTTTTCACCAAAAGCGATAATAACCGGGGTATTTAGAGATACAGCTGCATCAAAAACGGCTTCAACAGTCTCCATATTATAAACATTAAAAGCTCCGACAGCATAGCCTGATTTTCTTGCTTGAATTAAAACATCATTTAAATTAACCAACATCTATCGGACTCCTTACTTCTTTGAGCCATTTCCGAACTTCAGCTCGCTTTAACACTTCGGGATTAACAATAAATTCCGGTTCCTTGTTTTCTAACAATTTGTTAACATCTTCAACCAAAAGATAAGGTGATTTTGTTAAAGCTTCTTTAGTTGTTCCAGCAATATGAGTTGTTAAAGTAACATTATCAAGTTCCAACCAACGGCTATTTTCGCCAATCGGTTCCTGCCAGAACACATCCAGGGCGGCACCAGCTATTTTTTTCTCTTTTAATGCATGGTGTAAAGCATCTTCATTAACTAAGCCTGCCCGAGCTGTATTTACTAGATATGCTGTATTTTTCATTAAGGAAAGTTCTTTTTCCCCAATCATGTTTTTAGTTTCCTTGCTTATCCTGGCGTGTAATGAAACAAAATCAGCATTTTTTAATAAATTTTCAGTGGTAACTTTTTTTACTTTATATTCCTGGATTACTTCTTTTGAAACATAAGGGTCAGATACTAAAATATTAACCTTGAATCCGCTTAATTTTTGAGCTACTAATTGACCGATATAACCAAAGCCCACCAATCCAATTGTCTTTCCCTGTAATTCAGGTATTGTATCAGAATTAACAAAATTTTTACGCCAGATACCATTTTTTACTGCATGATAGCTGCGGGCAATATTACGAGCTTCTCCCAGAATTAAGCCAATGGTAAAATCAGAGACCGCATGTGCGTTACGACCTTTAAGATTATGAACAATAATTCCCTTTTCAGTAGCATATTTGACATCAATATTTTCCAATCCTGCTCTTGAAGCACCAATAAGTCTAAGATTAGGTAATGCGTCGATGGCATCTTTTGATACAGGGCAAAATAAAACTAAAAGTATTTCTGTATTCTTATTAGCATTTAATATTTGTGAAACAACCGGTTCAGCAGCCGGTCCCTGCTTTTCAATTACCAACCTACGATCCTGCAATTTATCCCAATCTGTTTCCCAATCTTTAATATCTATATTTAAATGATTAATTTTTAACTCTTTGGCTGCTGCTGCAATATTATTGCCGGGTATCATTATATCTCCAATGCATAAAGTTTGCATAAATAAAAACCTCCTGATTAATTGAAGTTAATTTTCAATTTATAGAATCTTCTTACCTGGAAAAGTATTTTCCGGGCAATTACTATTAAATATTTTTATAAATTAAATGTGCTAAGTCTCCATTATATTATAATATAAGCAATATTCGTGCCAATTTGATAATAAATATTATATTTTATCAATTTTTGTTATTTTATAAGGGTTTTGCAAGGATTAATAATTTTCACTTTTTGAAATATTTTATTTTATTTAGAATAATAACGTTTCATAATGAAATATAGTAAATGGCTTACTAT
>CAZMLS010000230.1:0-2600 GCA_964567215.1 uncultured Atribacterota bacterium
TCATATCCCCCGGTTGTAACAGCATTTGCAAGAAGTGTCTTAATTTCCCTTATTAATCCAGGACCGTCTTTTATAAAATCATTATCTTCAGGCTTTGCTATATTCCATACCATATTATACCTCGCTTATCGTCACTTTTTTTGTATCATCACTATAAGCATAATCTACATCCGGCTCATCCGGATTGCGGACCATTAAGCAACTAAATGTTTTTGTCGTTCCTTCATTATTGTTTTCGCCAATCGGCGTAATTCTAAATTGATGGACCGCACTATCTTCCAAAAACCTGGTCTTCCAGCTGAAATATCCTTCTTCCAGGTCATATACCTGCGCTCTTTCCGTCCATACCGCATCTACATACTCCTCTATCTTATAATAAAGCGTATCTGTGGCAGCGTACCAATGCAGTGTCAACCTGCCTGGATGTGTCCCTATTTTGAAAAGAGCGTAGCTTCCATTCCATCTCCAGTATTGATCACCATTCCAGCGTAAAGTCGCATCATCATTCCAGCGTAAAGCCGCTCTATCCGCTTCACCGTCAATAATCTCAATATCAAGAGATTCGTTTTCATCAACAGATAATACCTTTTGGGTTATAGTAGTTGTATCAACTAGTTTCCCGTCCTGATAGATATAAAAGACAGGATTATCCCTGTCGCTCGACCAGCTTATAAGCCAGGACCTGAGTCCAATCTGTTGTGGTTGATTTATTGTTACGGTCATTATGGCACCTTAGTATCCTGTAATGTCCAGCGGGACCTTACAACATATTTGCTCCCTCCTACCGGAGTTGCAACTAATTTTGAGCCTAAATATTCCACTTGTAACACCATGACCAAAGTCCAGCTATTTAAAATATCATCTCTCACTGTAACAAGCGTTCCCTGTAATTTTTTATAATTCTCTACAAGCGTTTTTACTGCTGCTGCTGATGCCGCAGTTGCTAACCCCGTCATATTAAACTGCATTACTCTTTTTCCTGTCTTTCTATATGAAATTCCATCCACTCCTGGCCGGGTAATTTCCTCAACATTCTCCCCTAATGGCGCATTGCCATATTTCAGGGTTATAAATTCATAAGCGCCTATTTTAGGATTTGCCATATTTATTAATTCCTACTTGTTAGACCTCTACTCATACCATCCATTGCTTTATCTGTTTTTTCCATTGCTGTAGTTATTTTATCGGCTGCTTTACTTATCTTATCGGCTGCTGTATCTAATTTATCTATTCCTTCTCCTGCTACTGGCCCCATTCCCCATCTTTCCCCCTGCTGTCTTCCTAGAACTGTTCCTTCGGCGCCACCTCTTTTCTGTGTTTCTAAAAATGCCCCTCTGCCTCTTTGTAAAAATTCGCCTTTAAATCCTGGCAATTGTGCGCCTTCCCTGAATCCTTTCTGTCCAAATTCAGCTTGTTCTATTTGATTCATTACCGTCATTATCCATGCCAAAGGCTTTGCTATTCCCCCAAAGGTTGCTGCCCATGGTCCCATCGCTTCTTTTATACCAAGCTTAGTAAACGCCTGTTGCTGTGTTACTCTTCCCGTTGTTTCAATATATTTCCCTGAAAGTATTAAGTTTTCATTCATCTCTTTTATTGCTTTTGCTATTTCAGAATATCTAAATGATTCATCCTTTAACCGCGTAAGATATTTCTCTGTTGCAAGACCTCTCTGAACCTTAGATACAGCCTCCATACTGGTTTCATATTCTCCAACATGAGCAACCAAACTACTTATAACCGCAATAGTTTCTGCTCCAAAAATCTTTGCCACAAGTTTCGGATCCTGATCAGATAATTCTTCTAATTGTTCTAATAATGTTCCCTGGGTTACTATCCCTGCCTCCATTGCCTTATCCATACGGATAACGACATTTCTTAATCCTGTAAAGGTTTTTTCTGTCCTGCCTCCAAATTGTGTTGCTGTTATTAATGCCGCTGCTATCTCATCAAAAGTAAATCCCAATGCTTTTGCTGGCGCTAATACATCAGGGAGATATACTGCCATATCCTGGAAGGTTAAAAACCCTAATTCTGCAGTTTTGAACAATTTGCTTTGAGCATTATCAACATCTTTAAGCTCGTCCCTGTATATTAGGAATGTTTTTAAAAGAGCTTTCATGCCTGTAGGTAGGTCAACACCCGTCACTTTATTTAATTCTATTGTTGACCTCATAAGATCGTCTCGAATTTCTTTTGATAGCGATGATGCTCCTGACTGTAAATCAAACAGAGTATCTGTTATTAATTTTCTACTTATTCCAAAAGCTCCGGCCATATTCAATACTTCATTCTTTATTGCTGCAATATTCTCTACATTCTGTCCTAATGATAACAATCCTGTAAGTTCATCTTCAAATTGAACTGTTTTTTCGGATATTTCTTCCATACCTTGGGTCATTGCTCCGAATGCCATCTTCAACCCGGCAGCGCCTATCATCCCTCCTGTCAGACCCATAATGCTTTTACCTAGTCCGCCCATCATAGATGTAGTCTGTTTCCCTGACTTGGAAATCTTCTTCAACCCCCGCTCAGTTTTCTTCTGAGCATCCACAACACGCAGAAAAGCGCTAACTGCTTTAGCGTCATTTGCATCAAGA
>CAZMLS010000231.1:0-2599 GCA_964567215.1 uncultured Atribacterota bacterium
TCATTCAAGATTTCTTCCCCTCTCTTCTATCAAATTTTTTAGGTATTCTGCCTGTTCTCTGCCTCTTGGTTGAAAGTTGTATAAGTCAAGATAAAGTTGAAGGTTAGAAACTACATTATAATCTTTTATTTTTTGTGTGTTAAAAAATACACTATTTTTATAAAAAGGATGAAACAGGTGAATATTTCCTCCTCTGACCAATTCCTTTAAATCTAATTTTTGCCTGATATCTAAAATGTCCTTCTTCCGGTCCTTCAAATTTACATAAATAAAGATCTCTTCTGTCTTTACAAAAGAAGTCATGAGATTAGCTCCGGTATGAAGAGTCAATGCATATTGATTTTCTTTTAAGACTTTTCTAAATTTATTTAATATATTTTTATCCGCACTGTAATAAGTATCAATTACATTTTGATCAAAACTATATTCTTTTACCCAATCAGAAATAGATTTTTCCTTATTGGTAAGAATTGTATAGCTGTTCGGTCCTTTCCTGACTCTTTCGATATACCCCTTCTTCTCCATCGCCTCTAATACTTCCTGGGACATGCCCAAGCTAACTCCTCCAGGACCAGTAAAGTCACGCACTACCCATCGCTTCTCCGGGTTCTGAAACATTTTCCTCAGCACAAGAGAAGCCTTGTCCGCAAAAATATTTTTCATTTTATAATTCTTTCTCATAATGTTCACCTACTTATTAATGTTTACTATTTAGTGAACATTATATATTAAGTGAACATTGATTGCAAATATATTCAAATCCTATGAACTTGTGAAGCCTGACCCCGATATTCTTCAACATAGGAAAAAGTTATGTTAAATGTTGAGACCTGACCCCTTTATTGTGATTATTACTTTTTGAATCTTTCCTTAAATATCTCATTTGCCTTATTAATTCCGGATACAAACTTTTTCCATTCATCAAATTTGAAAGCACAACTGCTAGATACATCAGATGAAGCTATAAAAATACCCACTTCATCTCTCTCTACCTCAGCACCTATAGTTAAGAATTCACCTATTTTAGTCTCTTTTAAAAGAACCTTTTTCACGATAAAACCTCCTTTATATTTTATTTACCAAGGGAACTTCCAGACTTTTCTAATTATCTTTTTACCTATATATTTATTCTTTGCTCTTCGGGCTATTTTCTTGGGATCACCGCTGGAGAGTTTTTCCACATCATTTGCTAAACGAGCTAGCTTGTAAAGAAAACTAACTGATTTGCTCATCCTTAGTACCTCCAAAATAGTAGAATAAAACACATCCTATTTTTTCTATGGTTTGGCTTTCTCTTTTATGAGGTCTTTCTTCCAGGACATCCATCTATAATAATGCCTAAAGCCTCAACTATCCGGCTAAGAAACCCTCTCAGCTCCCATAGGTCTTCTGCCAAAGCTTACCGAATTATTAAGTTGGTAAACACTCCCGATTTACCTATTAATTCTATTATTTATTTTATCCACTTCTCTTGCCCTATTACATTAATCCTAATCCCGGAAAGAAGTTATGTCAAATGTTGAGACCAGACCCCTTTATTCGAGTTTTAAATCATCTATTACCAATTTAAATGGGGGTAAATCCGGAACCAGAGGGCCCAGCCATTGTTCCTATCATCTCGCCTTGCCTCTTCCAGTCTTCTTCTTATTAGCCTCATCTAAGTATTCTCCCGGGAAGGTTTTCCTGAATCATCCATCTCTTATTACAGGTTCCTTTTCGAGGACCAGTAGAATCAAGAACACGAAAACCTTTAATGGGAACAGCTTCAAGCCGCCTTAATATTATATCTTCTACGCCAACTTTTTCCATTATCCAACCTAACCTCTTACTAATAACCGCATCAAGTCGTAAAGAATAATCAACCATCTTGACTAAATCAAGAGAAGACAGATGAGATTCAAAAGCAGAATATATCTCTGCCCAGTCTCCGAAATGCTTTGGAGAAATCAGTCCATCGATAAGCGTTCTTTCCGGATCAGTGATGGTTACCTTAACTTCTCCAATCCAAAAATCTTTAATACCAAAATATCTTTCCGGTTTTACTTTAATAAACTCATAAAAAATACCATTTATTTCTCTACTAAAACTTCTTTGACTTTTATTCCGTATCTTCATTGCTCTTGATATTGGAACTGGCTGTGTTGTCGTAATATATACTCTTTGCGGTATCTGTTCGGTCATGCCATGAAAATGCAGAGCAGACCAGTGGCTTATAGCAGAAGGTTGAACCAAAGCCATAGCAATTTCAAATTCATGTATCGGTGTCATGCCGGGGAAAGATGTTGAAATCACATACAATCCTCTCTTGAGCCGGGTTAACCAACCGGTATTCGAAAGATGATGTAAAGCTTCTATAACATAACTATCAGCCACTCCACAATAAGGTGCTGCTTTTCGTACATCCGCGATAGTGAATATCCTCTTCCCCTCTTCGAATAACTTTCTTACCATCTCAATACCTATTCGGGTATGTTTTTGATTATTTCTTGCATTCATAGGAGTCTCTCCAACTATTAACATTACTTATCTATTACTTTAGATATAATACTGCATATATTGGAGGATGTCAAATTATCTCTATAATATATCTATCAATAAG
>CAZMLS010000232.1:0-2581 GCA_964567215.1 uncultured Atribacterota bacterium
GTCTATTTGTAAAAATAGATACCTGTTATAATGTATAATAGTTTCAAAAATTTTAGAAAATATATTTTGAAAATAATGTATAATTGTGGTAAAATACTAACTTACGTGCTTGTTACCATTTAGGAAAAAGGAAATAAATATAATGAAAAATGTAAATTTAAGAAATATTGCTATTATTGCTCATGTAGACCATGGAAAGACTACTCTGGTTGATGCCATGTTGAAACAAAGCGGTACTTTTCGTAAAAACCAGAAAGTAAATGAGAGAGTAATGGATTCTAACGATCTAGAGAGGGAAAGAGGAATTACTATTTTCTCAAAGAATGCTTCTGTTTATTGGCGGAAAACAAAGATAAATATCGTTGATACTCCGGGACATGCAGATTTTGGCGGGGAAGTTGAAAGAATACTTCGAATGGTAAATGGAGTTCTCTTGATTGTAGATGCTTTTGAAGGACCCATGCCCCAAACCAGGTTTGTTTTACGTAAAGCAATGGAATTGAATCTTGTACCTATTGTAGTTATTAATAAAATAGACCGACCTGCTGCTCGACCGGCCGAAGTATTAAATGAAATCTATGATTTGTTTATTGAACTGGGAGCAAATGATGACCAGATCGATTTTCCGGTTATTTACACTTCTGCACGTGCAGGTGTATCCGGATACTCTACGAAGGATATGAAAAATGACCTTGAGCCACTTTTTTCAACTATTTTAAGACATATACCCGCTCCTTCAATGGAACATAATGCCCCATTGCAATTACTGGTGACTAATCTTGATTATGATGACTATGTAGGAAAAATAGCTGTTGGACTTATTAATCGGGGAAAAATTGAAGAAGGGGAAATCGTAACTTTAATTAAACGGGACAAGAGCAAAGTATTATGTAAAGTTGTGAAGCTTTATCTTTTTGAAGGTTTAAAGAGAATAGAGGTAGAAAAAGCTGAATCTGGAGAAATTGTAGCAATAGCCGGAATCAGTGATGCTAATATTGGAGAGACTATTGCCTGTAAAGAAAAACCGGAAGCTTTGTCAAAAATAAAAATTGATGAACCAACTTTGACTATGGATTTTATTGTAAATAATAGTCCATTTGCAGGGAAAGAGGGTAAATTCATTACCTCTCGACATTTAAGAGAAAGGCTATTTAAAGAAATAGAAATTAATGTAAGCATGAAAGTGGAAGAAAGTGAATCTACAGATACTTTCCACGTATCTGGAAGAGGAGAGCTTCATCTTTCTATTTTAATCGAAAACATGCGTCGCGAAGGTTATGAGTTTCAGGTTTCCAAGCCCAAGGTAATTTTCAGGTATATTAATGGAGAAAAGTGTGAACCGATAGAATTGATGACCTGTGATGTTCCTAAAGATGATATGGGGGTAGTTATGGAAATTTGCGGGAAGAGAAAGGCAAAATTAATTAACATGATTGATTTTTCTGATGATCAGCTTCGATTTGAATTTGAAATTCCGGCAAGAGGTTTAATTGGTTTTAGAGATGAATTTCTTACCAAGACAAAAGGTAAGGGTATTATGCATCACCTTTTTCTTAATTATCAGCCTTACAAGGGTGATATTCCTCATCGGTCCCGAGGTGTTTTAATTGTGTTTGAAAGTGGTATTACCAGTCCATACGGTCTATATAATGCTCAGGCAAGAGGTACATTATTTCTAAATCCGGTGACAGAAGTCTATCAGGGGATGATTACAGGAGAAAATAGAAGAGCGGGAGATATGGAAGTAAATGTGATCAAGAAAAAACACGTTACAAATATGCGTGCAAGTGGTTCAGATGAAGCACTTCGTTTAGAAAAACCCCGCCAGTTTTCTTTGGAGCAGGCCTTAGATTATATTCAAGAAGATGAATTATTAGAAATTACACCTTCCAATATACGTCTTAGGAAAAAATTATTGAATGCTCACTCTCGGTATCAACAGAAAAAAAGTTTAAAAGATGTAGTGAATTCTTGAAAAAATCCTCCTTTACAAAGAAGGGGCTTCAAAGAATCATATTAAAATATCATCATTAGAATTACTTTTAATCATTTTCAGGAAATAATACTGTAACAATATTTTTCGCATCTTCACTAATAACTCTGTAATTTATTTCCAATCCATTGCGATTACTTTCAATGATTCCTGCAGCTCTTAATTTAGAAAGGTGTTGAGAAGTTGTTGATTGTGGAAGCTCAAGACATTCTTGAATTTTAGTTACATTATTTTCCTTTTCAATAAGTTCTTTTACGATACATAACCTTGTAGGATGTCCGAGAGCTTTCAATAACTCGCTTTTTTTAGTAATTTCGGGATTCATTTGTTTGCAGTCTCCTTTAACAATTATTACAATAAATTAATCATTGTTGGTCATTTCTATATTAACTAATATCAATAATACTTATTTAATTACTTAAATACAACTGATTTTTCTTTCTTCTGACATATTAACCATAGAAACAAAATAAAATAATTAGTATCCCCGTATTTTTATTAGCTTGACATTTTTCCAGAGGAAGATATTATTTATTTTCTTTGTATATTGTATCATTATACAATTGTTTTTTCTAAATGAATAAATAA
>CAZMLS010000233.1:0-2569 GCA_964567215.1 uncultured Atribacterota bacterium
CACTATCTTTGGTAGATATAATGAGCATTTCCCGGAACTTTTTTTTAGGAAGAGAACCAACTAAGAAAATAGGTCCGATACACTTACTTGATAGGAAAAAGATGAACGAAGAATGCAAAAAGGCCGTTACGAAGTACGGAGTAAGGGTAAGGTCAACAAATGAATTTGTATCGATTTTATCGGGGGGAGAGAGGCAGGCAATATCTATAGGAAGAGCTATGCATTTTAAAGTTAAACTTCTTATTCTTGATGAGCCACTTGCAGCCTTATCGGTTAGAGAAACAAGAGAAGTGCTTAGACAAGTAGAAAGAGTAAGAGATTCAGGAGTTTCAGTTATTTTTATCACTCACAATGTTTATCATGTTTATCCGGTTGCGGAAAGATTTGTGATGTTAGATAGGGGGATAAAAATAGGAGAAGTGAATAAAAAAGATGCAAGTCCGGAAGATATTATAGAGATTATAGCTACCGGGAAGATGGGAAAGGCATTAAATACTTGAAAATTAGAGTAAATATTTCTAATTTATCTCAATATTAGTTAGGAGGTACACTCATGAATTCTCGAGAAAGAGTAAGAAAAGCCATTAATCATCAAGAAACCGATCGTATTCCTCTTGATTTGGGCTCAACTTTGGTGACCGGAATTCAAGCAAGTACTTACGCTAAATTAAGGCATTCTCTAGGTTTAAAAGATAAAACAGTGAGGATAGCTGATCCTTTTCAGATGCTTGGTGAAGTTGAATTGGAGGTCATTGAGAAATTGGGGATTGATACCATAGGATTATGGCTTCCTACTAATTTTTTTGGATTTAGAAATGAGAATTGGAAACCCTGGAAATTATTTGATGGAACTAAAGTAATGATACCAGAGAAATTTACCACCAAAAAGGATGATGAAGGTAACATTTATCTCTATCCTAAAGGAGATGCATCGGTTCCTCCTTGTGCGAAAATGCCCAGGGAAGGTTATTATTTTGACCTTTTAGCACGTCAGGAACCTCTTAATGAAAGAAAATTAAATCCAGAAGAATGGGTAAAACAACAATATTCAATCTTTTCTGATGAAACATTAAGATATTTACAGAATAAAGCAGATAAGCTCTATAAAAATACAGAACTTTCAATTGTTGGAGAATTTATAGATGCTGCTTTTGGAGATATTTCCATGGTACCAGGTCCAACTATCAAATATCCCAAAGGTATAAGAGATCCACAGAAGTGGATTATGGCTCACATTGATTATCCGGAATATATTAAAGAAATCTTTGAACTACAATGCGAAATAGCATTGAAGAATTTAAAACTTTCTTATGAGGCGGTGGGTAATAAAATAGATGTGATTATGGTTAGTGGAACGGATTTTGGTACTCAAAATGCTCCTTTTATATCCCCAGATATGTATCGTGAGTTTTATAAACCTTTTCATATAAGGATAAATGATTGGATTCACAAGAATACCTCTTGGAAGACTTTTTACCATAGTTGTGGATCTATCGTTGTTTTTTTAGATGATTTTGTAGAAGCAGGAATAGATATTTTAAATCCAGTTCAAACTTCAGCTAAAGATATGGACCCGAAAATGTTAAAGGAGAGGTATGGAGATAAATTAGTATTCTGGGGTGGTGGAGTAGATACACAGAAGACACTTCCCTTTGGTTCCCCTGAAGAAGTAAGAAGAGAAGTTAATGAGCATTGCCAGATATTTGGGAAAGATGGCGGTTTTGTATTTAATACTATACATAATATTCAATCAAAAGTGCCTATAGAAAATATTATGGCAATGTTTCAAACTGTAAAGGAATTTAAATTTTAATGATAAAAAGGAAAGAAAATGAAATTTTCATTATGTATTGATTCCATATATCCTGAAGATAATTTAAAAGAAAAGTTACAAAAAATAAAACAAGCGGGATTTAATTATATTGAATTTTGGGACTGGAGAGATAAAGAACCCAAAACCATTAATGATAGTGGTTTAAAAGTTACAAATTTCAGTGGGAATAGGGTAACATCTTTAACTCTGGATAGTAAGGAAAAGGTGATTAATGAAGTAAAGAATTCAATTGATGTCGCAAAAAAAATAAAATGCGATCGAATTATGTTGTTATCAGATGTATTGGAAAATGATGGAAGCGTAAAAACGAGCTCGATAAGCAGTGAAAAAAAACTAGAGCGTTTATCCGCCAATCTTAAAGCGATTGTTGATTTAGTAGAAAAAGAAGATATCTATCTGGTCATTGAACCCCTAAACACTTTTAAAGACCATAAAAATTATTATTTGAATCACTTTCAAAAAACGCTTAAATTAATTCAATCCATCAACTCCAAATACCTTACTATATTATATGACATCTACCATATGCAGATTATGGATGGAAATATAGTTGAAACTTTAAAAAAATATCATGAATATATCGGATATGTTCATGTAGCAAATGTACCTTATAGATGCGAACCCTGGATCGGAGAACTTGATTATAAATTTATCCTAAAAGAACTTTCGAAAATTTACTCAGGAGTTGTAGGATTTGAATTCTTTGTTAAAGAAAAAAGTTTTACCTATGAAGAA
>CAZMLS010000234.1:0-2549 GCA_964567215.1 uncultured Atribacterota bacterium
CGAATTATCCTAATCCGAAATCTTATAAAAAAGAAGATAATTATGAGGAAACAATGAAAACAGAAGAAATAGAACCGGAAAATAGAGCAGTAGAACCGGAAAAGATACTTCCTCCTAAAAAAGAAAAAGAAAAAGTAAAGAGATTATCCCGGGAGGAAGAATTGGAATGGATTAGAAAAATAAGAAATACTGTTTTAAAATGAGTGACCACCCTCTCTTTTTTCTATTTCTATATCGTAAGTATTTTTATTTCACATTGCAAAATATCAAATGAAATTACCATTAAAATAAAAATATTATTTAAAATAACTTTTCTCAGGAGGAAATAATAACCATGGTAGCCAATAATAATTTTAACAATTCAAAAATAATAAAGAGAAAAACATTCTATCCTTAAGTTGAATATGTTAAAATTTCTAAAGACAATGTGGAAGAATACGAATTTCTAAAACCTCTTGAAAAACCATCTCTAAATATTTTTTCCTCAACTCTTTTTAAATCTTTTTCCTTTTATTTGTTCATCATTTCTTCCGTGTTAATTCATCTGCTATCAATTCGACCTGTTTAAGTACAGTTTCAGTCGCAAGCTTCTGCATATCCGGAGGATAACCATATTGTCTCAATGTACGTTTAACAATTACTTTCAGTTTTGCCCTGGCGCTTTCTTTTATCGTCCAATCGATTGTTGCACTCTTTTTAACTCTTTCAAATAACACAACCGCCAGTTCACGTAATTTTTCTTTCCCCATTAACTCTCTTGCGCTTTTATTGTTAGCAACTGCAGTGTAGAAACCATATTCGTATTCCGATAAACCCATTTCCTCCGGTTCTTTATCTGCTTTCTGAATTTCTTTGGCAATTTCAATCAATTCTTCAATAACTTCTGCTGCAGTTAATATTTTATTGTGATATTTTTTAATCGCATTTTCAAGCATTTCCATCAGAGATTTACTTTGCACAAGATTACTTTTAGTCCTTGATCTTATTTCATTATTGAGTAATTTCTTCAGAACCTCTAAAGCGATATTTTTATGTTCCATATTTTTTACTTCTAAAAGAAATTCTTCCGAAAGAATGGATATATCCGGTTTTTTAATACCTGCAGCATCAAAAATATCTATAACTTGCTCGGTTACCAATGCCTTATCAATGACCTGTTTTATTACAGTTTCAATTTCCTCATCTGTTCTACCTGATTCTGTATTATTAAACTTGGTTAATCTAGATTTAACGGACTGAAAAAAAGCAATTTCGTCTTTTATCGCTAATGCCTGTTCATGAGGAATTGCTATGGCAAATGCTTTTGATAAAGCTGTTACCTCGTCAATATATCTTTTTTTGCCATTTTCAAGGCCTAATACATGCTCCTCGGCCTCAAGAATTATTGATAACTTTCTTGATGTATCAGCTTCAAAATACTTTTCATAGGAAAAACCATAAAACATTCGGGTTACAATTTCTATTTTCTCCAACATTAGCTGAACAGCTTTTTCCTGAGCAATTGCAGGATCTCCTTTTCCTCCGCTATCAGAATAAAATGCCAATGCTTTTTTCAAGTCAGATGCAATACCAAGATAATCAACGACCAGACCACCCGGCTTGTCCATGTACACCCTGTTCACTCTTGCAATTGCCTGCATAAGAGTATGACCTTTCATCGGTTTATCGATATACATTGTATGTAGTGGAGGAACATCAAAACCGGTAAGCCACATATCACGCACAATTACCAGTTTCAATTCATCTTCCGGGTTCTTCATCCTCTCAGCTAAAGTCCTTCTCTGTTCTTTTGTAGTGTGATGTTTTGAAATTTCCGGACCATCAGAAGAGGAAGACGTCATTACCACTTTAATGACTCCTCTCTTTAAATCATCACTATGCCATTCCGGTTTAATTTTAATTATTTCATCGTATAAGTTGGCAGCAATCCGTCTTGACATAGCGACAATCATTCCCTTACCTTTAAACACTTCCTGCCTCTGTTCAAAATGATTAACTATATCACCGGAAATTTTTTTCATACGTTCTTTGCTTCCTATTAACGCCTCCAACTGTGTCCATTTTGCTTTAGCTTTTTGAGTTTCTGACAAATCCTCTTTTTCTAATTCTTCATCAAAATCTGAAACCAGTTTTTTTCCTTCTTCACTGAGACTTATTTTTGCCAAACGACTTTCGTAATAAATTTTAACCGTTGCTCCGTCATCAACAGCTTGCAATATGTCATAAATATCAACATAGTTTCCGAATACCGCGGGAGTATTTCTATCTGTTTTTTCAATCGGAGTTCCCGTAAATCCTATATAAGTAGCATTCGGCAAAGCATCACGCATATACTTTGCAAAACCATAGACAGTTTTTTTACCAACAATATTCCCATACTCATCTCTCTCGTCAATGATTTTCGCTTTGAATCCATATTGTGTCCTGTGCGCTTCGTCTGCTATTACAACTATATTTCTTCTATTTGAAAGCTGTTTATATATATTGCCTTCATTGGGTTGAAATTTTTGAATTGTTGAAAAAATTACTCCGCCGGAAGCAACGTTTAA
>CAZMLS010000235.1:0-2546 GCA_964567215.1 uncultured Atribacterota bacterium
CCACAAATCTCATCAATTTCTTTTTTATATTTTTTATGAATTTCAAATCTCTTCATCTTCAAAGTTTCAGTCATTTCTCCGGCATCCATGGTAAATTCGTGTGGAAGTAAGGCTATCCCCATTACCGTTTCATAAGGAGTAAATCCGTGTTCTTTGGAGATTAGTCTTTTTTGTTCTTTTTGAAATAAAGAGATAATCTTGGGATGATTAATTAGCTCATCAATATTTTTATATTTAATATCCTCTTTCTCTGTATATATTTTTAGAGCTTCAAAATCAGGAACAATTAATGCTCCCAGACGAGACTTATCCTGACCGACTATGATCACCATATTGATATATTCGCTCTCTTTTAGTCTATCTTCTAAAGGATGTGGCTCAATATTCTCTCCCCCTCTTAATACAATGGTGTCTTTTATTCTTCCTACTAGTTGGAGATATTTTCCATTATAAGTTTTTTTACCCAAATCTCCGGTATTAAACCAACCATTTTTAATAACTTCCTTAGTCTTTTCCTCATTTCTGTAATAACCCTTCATAACCATAAGGCCTTTAGTTAATACAATACCTACTTCACCATTGGGTAATTCTTTATCGTAATTGTCTTTATCCACAATCTTTATCTCTACTTCTGGTAGGGGAGAGCCAACGGTGAACATGATGTAATTTTCCGGATTTCTTGCAGTTAGAACCGGAGAGGTTTCAGTCAGTCCATAACCTTCACAGACCATAATTCCAGCTGTATTAAAAAATATATCTACGGTTTCAAGAAGTGCCCCTCCTCCACTTATGGCAAATCTTAATTCTCCTCCGGTTACCCCTCTGATTTTCTTAAACACTAATTTATCGGCAAGTCGGTATTTCCAGCCTAAGCGCTTAACTGTTTTTTTAGCTTGGGTTATTTCTTCAGGGGCATAATCAGCTCGATCGAATAAGGGCAGAGTATTATTAAAAATTCCTTCTGCCTTCTTATATTTTCCCCCGATGCCGATAGCCCAATTAAACATAGTTTTTTTAAGCGTACTTCCTTTTTTAGCTTTATCCATAACTCCTTTATAGACGCTTTCCCATATACGGGGAACACTGACCATGACAGTAGGTTTTTCTGCTTCAAGGTCTGGAAGGAGGACCTGTTTAAAAGGTTTGCTATAGGCGGTTGAGGCTCCTGTGCTTAAGGCAATATACTCTACCGTTCGTTCAAAGATATGCCAGGAAGGCAGGATTGACAAATACCTGTCCTCTTTATTAAGTTTTTGTGTCGGTGGAATAACTCTTATGTTATGTATAAAATTAGAATTGGTAAGCATAACTCCTTTAGGGTCAGAAGTAGTTCCGGAAGTATAAATTATAGTAACCAGGTCTTCGGGCAGAGCAGTTTTAGATATTTCTGAAAACCTTGTATCTCTTTTAGCTAATAATTTTTCACCAAGCCTATTTATTTCATCAAAGGAGAAGATAGAAAGGGAATGGTTTTTGTTGTATTCTTTTTCCAGCGTTACTACTCTTTTTAATAATTCGTCCTTTGCAGAACCAGCGGAATCTTTAGAGCCGCAGCTTTTTAATAGACTTACAATATTTTTTTCTAAATATTTTTCTAATAATATTTTAGCTTCTGCCGATAAAAAGATATATTTATTTTTATTTTTTATTAATATTTCTATTTCAGTCTTGAATTCTTTACTTATTTCTCCGTTTTCTTCAAAGTTAGTTGGGATAGTCCATTCCGGGGTATCTTCTTTTTTAGAGAACATCTTAATTCTGTCATAGAGGATGATGTTTTTTATCTTGGGCAGGTCTTTGGCTACTTTATAGAAGTTTAAAAATTGTTTCTCTCCTTCTAGTATAGTTGCTTGAGCCTCCGAATGATTGAGTTTAAAGTAGATATCCTGAGATGAACTATTCCCGCTGCAAGGGACATCTGTTGCCCTTAAGCCAATAATTGCCATATCGGCAATTATCCATTCAAAGCGATTATCACTTACCAGTCCTATATGATCGAATTTTTCTATTCCGATACTAAGCAATCCTGTTCCAAATATTTCCACTTTATTATAGAATTCCTTATAAGTAATTGGCGCAAATTTTCCATCTTTTTTTACTTTAAAAGCGATTCTTTTCGGGTATAAATTAACGCTGTTTTTTAACATTTCAAGTATGGTTTGTAAACTCATTATCGTATCTCCTTCCGTATTAATTTATAAAATATTACTTGCTATTAGTATTTGCTATTAACACCAAGTATATGTATAAGTTTAAGAAAAGTCAAATTATAAAATTAGTCGTTAGTGAATAGTGAATAGCATTTAGTGCTAAAGCGAAAAATGAAAAGCGCAAAACTTAAAGCCATAGCTTAAAATTTAAAAATATTGTTTTATCTATTTATTTTCATCTTTCTTATCTCACATGCGATATAGCAAAATTAAAAGATAAAGAAGCAAAAAAACTTAAGATTTAGTATTGTAAGAAAAAGTAACCTTACTTTGTCGAAATAAAAATATTTTAAAAAAAATAATTAAAAAGAAGGATTTTTTATCACAAAATAGAAT
>CAZMLS010000236.1:0-2544 GCA_964567215.1 uncultured Atribacterota bacterium
GGAAAAGATCTGATTACTTTATCTTCCATGCTCAGAATACCGGTAGCCATGCACAATGTATCTGATGAGAAAATTTTTAGACCAAAGACCTGGGCATCTTTTGGTACTTCCTGTTTAGAAGGAGCGGACTTTAGGGCATGTGCTAATTTTGGGCCTTTATATGGAAAAAAATAAAAGGAGCATGAAGGTGAATAAATATACGATTGGTTTGGATTTTGGTACTTTAAATGGGCGGGCAATATTGGTTGATATAAAAACGGGGGAGGAGATAGCAACTGCTTCTTATACTTATCCCGATGGCGTTATCGAAGATGTATTGCCGAATACGAAAATCACACTTCCTCCAAATTGGGCTTTACAAAATCCTGTTGATTATCTGGGAGTATTAAAATATACCATACCCGAAGTCTTAAAAAAATCCGGAGTATCATCTGAGAACATTATCGGTATAGGTGTAGACTTTACTTCATGTACTATACTTCCTATTGATAAACAGGGTATCCCCTTATGTATGAAAGAAGAATGGAAACATAATCCCCATGCTTGGGTAAAACTCTGGAAGCATCATGCATCAGAACCTTATGCAAATCAATTGAAAGACATTGCTTTGAAACGTAAAGAAAAATTTATCCTTCGTTATGGGGGAAAAATCTCTTCAGAATGGATGTTCCCTAAGATCTGGCAGATTTTAGAAGAAGCCCCTGAAGTCTATGAATCAACTGATCGTTTTATAGAGGCAGGTGATTGGATTATTTTACAATTAACCGGTAAAGAACGCCGCAGTGCATGCAATGCGGGATATAAAGCGATATGGGACAGAAAAGAGGGTTATCCTTCACCTGAATTTTTTGCCGCTCTTCATCCTCGGTTAAAAAATGTGGTAAAAGAAAAACTTTCAACAGATATCTTTTCTACCGGGCTAAAAGCGGGGGGTCTGACATCCGAAATGGCTAAGCAAACCGGTTTAAAAGAAGGGACTCCGGTAGCAATAGGTATTATCGATGCACATTCGGCTGTTCCTGCTGCTACCGTTACTAAACCGGGGAAGATGGTTTTGATTATGGGTACATCCACCTGTCATATGTTATTGAGCAAAGAACAAAAGCTAATTCCCGGAATACCCGGAGTGGTAGAAGACGGTATTCTACATGGTTATTTTGGTTATGAAGCAGGACAGGCAGCCGTAGGAGATATTTTTGATTGGTTTGTTTCTAATTATGTTCCAGCAAGTTATGAAAAAGAAGCTCAAAAGTTAGATATTAGCGTTTATCGACTCTTAGAAAATAAAGCAAGTAAATTAAAGCCGGGAGAGAGCGGACTACTTGCACTTGATTGGTGGAATGGTAATCGTTCTATCTTGAATAATGCAAATCTTTCAGGTTTGATTTTAGGTCTTACTTTAAGGACCAAACCGGAAGAGATTTACCGAACTTTACTGGAAGCCACTGCTTTTGGAACCCGAATGATCATTGATTCTTTCGTTAATGACGGTTTACCCATAGAGGAATTATATGCCTGTGGCGGGATGCCCCACAAAGATAAATTACTTATGCAAATTTATGCGGATATCACCGGACGAGAAATAAAAGTTGCTTCTTCCCATCAAGCCTCAGCATTAGGTGCAGCTATGTTTGGCAGCCTTGCTGCCGGTAGCAAGCTTGGAGGTTATGATTCTATTGAGGAAGCAGTTGCTCATATGGCTTCGTGTGAGGACAAAACATATCTACCTATTCCAAAAAATGTTGAGATTTACAATCGGTTATTTGCCGAATACAAACAGTTACATGATTATTTTGGACGAGGGAACAATCAGGTTATGGATCGCTTAAAAAGAAATTAGAATATTTTTTAGAAAGATTATAAAAAATGAAAAATAAAATAAATAAAATAATTGAAAAAATTGATAAGAAAAAAAGAATTAATCCTCAAGGAAAGAATAAGATTGCCGATGTATTGGAAAATAAAGAAGTGGATTTTTTACCCTTGATATTTTGGAAACCGCAACATGTTTCTGTTCCAGGGGAAACTTTTGATATGGAAGAACAATTTTTTAATAAAGAAAAAATGCTTTACGGTCATCTAGAAGAGATTGAAAGATGTGCTGAAAATGCTTTTGATGCGCCAATTTGCATACGGCCCAATTTTGGTACAATATTTATTCCTGCTATGTTTGGATTAACATACAATGTACCTAAAGATACATTTGCATGGCTAACCTCCCGTCTCAATAAAGAAGAAATAAAAAAATTTAACCTTCCAAATATAGACAAAATAGACATGTTTAAAAAAACAGTTGAGTATATTAAATATTTCAAAGAAACTCTTCCTGATTGGATTCATGTTTATCTTCCAGATACTTTGGGTCCATTTGAAATTGCACATGCTGTTTATGGTAATAATATTTATTATGATTTTTATGATGATTCTAAATTCGTTCATTACCTTTTGAATTTATGCACTGACATTTATATTCAAATTACCGAGAAACTGAAAGAGGTTTTAGGAGAAGAGAAGATTGCCTGTTTTCATGGCCATGCTCTGTCT
>CAZMLS010000237.1:0-2513 GCA_964567215.1 uncultured Atribacterota bacterium
CATAGGACTCTAGAGTATGTTCGGGCAGATAACCACTTGCTCCACGATGTGCAATCACAATCTTGTCTAACTGTCCTTCACCGGATGCCGGTAAGGTTAAGCCAGCTAAAAACACCACTATTAACAAACTGCTTAAAAATATCGCTTCTCGCTGCATAATTTTTTGCCTCCTCATGTGAACTTGTGAAGCCTGACCCCACTATCTTTCCTATTTTTAGATTTACTGCGAGCCAGGTATTTTATATACCGTATGTTGTGCGCTGCCATTTCTTACTTTTTTTATCATTGTTGCAGACTTTTCATTTTCCTTTATAGTTTCAAATCCAAACTTTTGGTACAATCTATAAGCATAATTCAGTTTTTCGACACTCAAAGAAATTTGCTCATAGTCAAGTCGTGTCAACCTATAAAGTATATCTTTTAATAGATTTGTGCCAATTCCTTTTTGTCGATAATCTACATTGACTGACATACTTAATTCAGGAGTTTTTGAATCCACATATCCAAATCCTTTTTCGGCTTCAGTAAAAATTCTTGTCCAGATAGCTCCAATCAATTTTCCATTTAATTCTGCGACTAAACACAAATCAGTTTCTTTTCCAAAGTCACTAATATATCGTTTTAACTCGGGTAATTTAATAATTACTTTATCAGGTTTTTCAACTCCTTTAGGTATAAAGATTGCATCATACAAAAAAGTGTCCAAATGTATTATTTCACTACTTTTTATCTCACGAATTTTAATTCTTGAATCCATATATTCCTAAATCATTTTTTAAAATTCTTCTCAAAAATCAATGCGATGATTTTTGTTGTTTTGGTTGCGCACAACGTCAATACACACGCACTGGTGCGTATATATTTACTATACAATCCAACCTTAGTACATATACACTCTAATTTTGACAGTATACACTTACCATACAGTTCCACTAAATCTTTCAATTATCATATAATACCCAAATTATCAATTGTGTATTCGTCGGGGTCAGGCTTCATTATCTTACAACTTAGTTGTTTTTTCTTAAGCGGACAATTATGATGATTGGTGTTTTTTCACCTTCGAAAGGCATTTCATGAAAGCCATCAATGACAAACCCATTTTCAAAAGAAATGTTGAAAACTTCTTGCATTGACCTATGATAATAGTTTTGTAAAACAGGCTGCTCCAGAATAGCTTCTCCTTTTTCGATGGCATGAGTAAAATAGTCATTGTACGGATAAGTAAAGCAAGGATGATGGGTGGCAAATACAAATACGCCATCCATACGAAGCAGCGAATACACGGCTGAAAATAATGGTCTGATATCTGCAATATCCATCATCGCCATATTGGCTACTACTTTATCATATAATTTGTCTCTCTTTAATTTTGATAATTCATCGTATTGTGTTGCATCACATACCTTGAATTCAATGCTATCTGAAAACGCTTGCCTTCTTTTGATCGCTAATTGAATCATCTTTTCACTATAATCAAAAGCAACAATTTTCGCACCCTTTTGTGCCAGATATGCCGAATAATTCCCATTCCCGCAAGCAATATCTAAAACGAAATCCCCTTTTTTAATATCAAGAAGCTTCGTTACGTATGGACGAACTAGATTCCTATGAAAGTGATTCGATTCATCCCCCATATAATCATCCCAAAATTGGGCATTTTTTTCCCACGCCGTTAATCCGTTATCCATTTACATTTCCTTTCTAAATTCTAATTCTTTCATACACCAAATCCACCATACCATTATTCGTTTCTGTTTTAATGAGCTTCAGTTTGATTTCGTTATTTTCTTCATAAAACAACCTAATTCCTCTACCCAGAATGGTTGGAATAACGGTAACAGTATATCGATCGATTAATTCATCTTTTATCAGCTGATTGACAACATCTGGACCACCGCAAATCCAGATATTTTTTCCTTCCTGCTTCTTTAATTCATCAATCAGAGATTTTACATCTTGATTCACAAAGGTAATGTCATCCCTATTTTCAATATTTCTGTGTGTCAACACATAGCTTTTCATTCCTGCGTAAACCCATTCATCCGGTGAAAGCTCTGTTACAATCTGATGGTATGTCGTATATCCCATTACAATTGTATCAATATTTTTTGTAAACTCATCATAACTGCCCATGCTCTGATTATCCGGATTCTGACCACCAAGCCAGCTTACATCGCCATCTACTCTGGCAACATATCCATCAAGGCTCATCGCTATAAATAATTCTACTTTTCTCATCTCAAAATTCTCCATTCAATTATTTTTCATTTATAAAAAAAATGGTAATTTAAATGACCTAATACATTATTCAAACCTGATTCTAACGATGTAATTATAACATAAATCGAAGAAATTAACGGTTATGACAGTTATGCGTAAAGTTACTCTTAACGACTCATGCGATTTACAAGAATAAGACGGTCTATGTTCCGGGGTAACTGATAAATCAATGAAACAACCAATATCGTTTTTTAGGAGAGTTGGGATTGATTTTTAAGACAGTATCTGAC
>CAZMLS010000238.1:0-2510 GCA_964567215.1 uncultured Atribacterota bacterium
CAATCTTTGCAACTCCTACAGGTACTTTGCCATAAATAGTTTGACTATCAATCTTTCCCTCTCCGGTAATCACTAAATCAGCATCTTTCAATGCCTCTTCCAAATTAACTGCTTCAATGACTACTTCGATACCGGATTTTAATTTGGCATCCAGAAAAGCCATTAAACCGGCACCAAGACCTCCTGCGGCTCCGGCACCGGGAATATCTTTAACATCTTTATGTAATGTTTCATTAATTAATTCGGCAAAATAGGCTAATGCTTCTTCTAAAACAACCATCATTTCTTCAGTTGCACCTTTTTGTGGACCATAAATCCGGGTAGCTCCGGAAGGACCACAGAGGGGATTTTTTACATCCGATGCTACTAAAATTTCCAATTTGGAAATACGTTGATCCATTTGACTTATATCGATATGATGTATATTCATCAATTCAGCGCCACCAAAACCAATCTCTTTATCTTGTCTATCTAACAAGCGAATACCTAAAGCCTGAATCATCCCGGATCCACCATCATTGGTTGCGCTTCCTCCGATCCCGATAATCATTTTACTACATCCTTTATTTATAGCGGATTTTATTAATTGTCCGGTTCCATAAGTTGTTGTAATGAGCGGGTTTCTCTCTTCAGAAGAAATAAGAGTAATTCCGGAAGCTTCAGCCATTTCAATAACTGCTGTTTTTTGATCACCCAGTATACCGTAAGAAGCATTGATTTTTTTTCCAAGAGGATTAATAACTTCTTGTCGTAAAATCTTACCAGCAGTAGCATTGACCAGACACTGAACAGTTCCTTCTCCACCGTCAGCCATTGGTATTTTTATAATTTCAGCTTCCGGGAAAACTTCTTTTATTCCTAGTTCTATTGCATCAGCTACTTCTATGTTAGTTAAACTTCCTTTAAAGGAATCCGGGGCAATGACTATTTTCATTTTTTACATCCTTCTTTAAAACATAAAATAATTCCAATTAATTTACATTATAATTTAAATTGATTGGAATTAATATGGTTAAAATGACAAAATTTTTGGCTTATTTAATCTCTTCTTTGTATATTTTGCACAATTGAGCAATTAGCTAATTTACCAATTTAATTAATCGTTAATGAACGGTAAATGGTATTTAGTCAGCGTTTAGCGTATAATTGCAGGCCACAAATGTAAGTAAAATAAATAAATCTGCAATATATCAATTAACCATTAAAATTTATTTATATTTTCTTCTCTTTTTATTCTTTTTAGTTTTTTAACTAGCTAACTCTTTACCTATGTCATCCTATTTGCTACAGGATATTTCATTTTTTTTCACTTTGATATAATTTCATTTTTAAAGCAATTCTTAACCGTACAGCATCATCAAAATTTTTTGGGTCTAAACCGGTTATCTCTTTAACTCTTCTTAACCTATAAATTAAAGTATTACGGTGTGCATAAATACTTTTAGAGGTTTTTGAAATACTCAAATTATTATCAAAAAATGCATTTAAAGTCTTAAAAAATGTTTCGTTAATTCTTTTTCCTTTAATATCTTTTACAGAATAAAATGTCTCTTTTATAATTTCTTTCTGTGTTTCTTTTTTAATTTCTGCTAATATTCTACCTATGCCCAGATCATTTATATGATATATATTCCCCGGATCTTCCAGTCTGGTTCCCACCTCTAATGCCTGAGTGGCTTCTCTAAATGATTTATTTAAACTTCGAATATTTTTATGATATTCTCCAATTCCTATGGTTACTTTAAATTTCATTTTCTGATAAATAGTATTCTTTATTATTTCTGCTATTTTATATATTTTTTTTCTTAAAATTTCTTTGGAATCTTTCGGATTAATAGTTTTTAGAACTACAAATTTATCTCCACCGGCATAAGACACAATTTCTTCGGGTGTATTTATAAAAATCCTTTGAACCGTTTTTAATACATCATTTTTCAATCTTTGTAAAAAAATTTCTCCTTCTTTCTTCCCTTTAAAGGTTTGCAGGCTTTGCTTGGCGGTATTTTCAAATTGATAAATATTCATAATCATGGCAATACGGGGAATCAGAATATCGTATCCTACAATCTGCCCCCGGATTAAAAATAAATCTAAATCATTCCCAATTCTCCCGGAGATTAAATCCTGAATAAAATTCTCTCTTGCCTGGTGTTCCAAATGTACCTCTTTTAATAAAAATTCCTGCTGCAACATCATTTCAACTGTCATTTTTATGACTTCTCCATAAGGACTCACTTCATTCGGTTCACCGGTAATTCCTACCACTCCTATAACTTTATTGTTGTGTTCTATGGGAAGGTTAATACCCGGTTTTGCTCCGGCCAAATGATTAATATCCTTAGAATAAATTTCCAATTTCTTCTTTTCCTTGATAACTTTAGCTGCTCCTTCGTGAAATTTATTTAGCCGTTTTTTATCACCGGAACCGATGATAATTCCATTTTCATCCATGATATTAATATTTTTTCCTAAAATTTTCATGGTCTTATCAACAATATCCTGAGCAAGTT
>CAZMLS010000239.1:0-2497 GCA_964567215.1 uncultured Atribacterota bacterium
GCAAGTCGCCGAACAAAGAAGAAGCAAAGTTGCCAACGCGGTGCAGAAAATGCTTCAAGTTGCCGAGAAAAACGGCGGAATCGGTCAGAAAGTGAAAACTATTGCCCAGACGCAAACCCAAAATCAGGACAAATTAGAAACCAGTTTGCAGAAAGTCCAAAGCCGAAGTGGTTTTTCCAAGTTTTTTGCCGGACCGAATTACGGCGAGGCAAACAATGCCAAAAAATTCTGGAACAAAATCGTGAACAGATTAAGCAGTTGAATCAAGTGAAAAATCAGCTTGCCAATCAGGGCGACGCGCAAACCTTGACCCAGCAAATTCAAACATTGGAACAAGCCAATTTGGAAATTGAAAATTCTTTCGGTACGGCGCAAAAAGGATTCAGCTTGTTTGGTTGGATGTTCAGAATGTTTTCCAACTAATGCTTAAGATAATTAATATCAACTTGTTGATCATATTCTAATCAGCGGGAATGAGTATTTTAGCTTTGTTGAAAAAAATTTGTATTTTTAGAGAGTATTATTCATGAATAAATGTGATGTTGCAGAATTACATTTCATTACATATATCGATAATATTCCTTCAATTCTAGAGAAAGGGATATTATCGCATAATATATCACGAAACATTAATTTTTGTGATATTTCCGGAAGCGGAGTACAGAAACGAAGGGCGAAAAAGAAAATTCCTGGTACAAATAAAAGCTTACACGATTATGCTAATTTATATTTTGATGCCCATAACCCTATGCTAAGTAAAAGAAGGTCGCAAAATAATAAAATATGTGTACTTAGAATTAATAATAAAGTATTAGATATTGATGGAGTAATTATAACAGATCAAAATGCTGCAAGAGAATGTTGGTTTAAGACAGTTGATGAAGGTTTGCCATTGCTAAACAAAGAAGAAATTTATGCTACTTTTTGGATTGATAATAACGATCCAATCAAAGAAGATAAGCAAAAAGGTATAAAGTGTGCGGAAGTATTAGTTCCAGATCGCGTTCATTCAGACTACATTTTTGGTACATACGTTGCAAATAGCGTAGCCTTTGATAACCTATGTAATTTGTCGAATATTAATGGTATAATAAAAAGTGAGTTATTTTTTTAGGAGAGACTATTATGAAAATTTTAATTGGCAATATGTTTGATTCAAAGGCACAAACATTTATTAATACAGTTAATTGTGTTGGAATAATGGGGAAAGGGATTGCTGCAGAGTTTAAAAAGCGTTTTCCTGAAATGTATAAGGATTATTTTACCCGTTGTGAAAGAAAAAATGTTAAGCCAGGGATACCATATTTGTTTAAAAATGGACTTTTTCCTCCTCAAATAGTTAATTTTCCCACAAAGACACATTGGCGGGCAGCTTCTCATATTGAAGATATTGAAAAAGGTTTAAAAATATTGTCTGAAAAGTATAAAGAGTGGGATATTAAATCTATAGCAATTCCACCCCTCGGCTGTGGCAATGGTCAACTGCTTTGGGAATCAGTAGGCCCACTTATTTATAAATATGTCTCCAAGTGGGATATTCCTGTAGAGATCTATGCGCCATACAATACTCCTCCAAATCAGTTAAATATTAACTTCTTGTCAGTAGAATCAGATTCGAAGAGAGCAAGTTCAGGTATGAGAATATTACAAAAATTAAATCCCGCATGGGTAGTATTAGCTGAAATTGTAAATCGTATTGAACAACAGAAATATCATATGCCGATAGGTCGTACTGTATTTCAAAAAATTGCCTATGTTACTACCACACTGGGGTTACCAACAGGATTGAATTATGTAAGAGCATCTTTTGGTCCCTATTGCCGTGAATTAGATAATGTAAAGAAAAGATTAGCTAATGAGGGATTAATTCAAGAACAGCAATTAGGGAGAATGTATAGAATCCTTCCAGGATTAAATTATGATAGTGCTCGGGATAGATATCTTGGAGATATTAAAAAATGGGATGATTTGATTAATAAAACAACCGATTTGTTTTTACGTTTAAATACACGTAGAGCAGAAGTTGTTACGACAGTTTTGTTTATTGAAAAAGAATTAAATAAAAATTGCGATATATCAGAACAAGATGTTTTTAACGAGGTCATGAAATGGAAACAAAAAAGAAATCCACCTTTAGATAAAAGTGATGTTGCTGAAACGATCCGCAATTTAGGTGTTTTAGAATGGTTAAACCTGAAACCTTCTCGCGAATTACCGGTTAATCAAACTGATTTTTAATTATCAAATAGAATAGGGGACGGTTTTTCGTTCCCCTTTACTTCCTTTAAAACCCTTTATTTTTATTCAAATTCTCCTTTTAAATGATAATATTTTACTATTTTATCGCGCTAACAAAGATTCATACACTTCAGAAATAAAAGAGGGGTCTTCATCTTTGACATATAAAGAGTAATCGATTAAAACTATAATGATGAGCAGACCATTAAGAATCAGTTTCGATAATGCAGTTTACCACATCACCGCCCGGGGGAATAGA
>CAZMLS010000240.1:0-2458 GCA_964567215.1 uncultured Atribacterota bacterium
AAATTAATTTCAATGATAGGAAGAAGTTATGTCAAATGTTGAGACCTGACCCCTTATAAATTCCTCCTTATCAATGTTTTTATATGGCTCGAATCATTATCACTAATCCTACAATGATTAAAATCACCGGCCAATAAGTGCTCCAAGCTATCCAGGCAAACCAGGGGAACAATGTAGTTCCCATGAAGATCAATCCCATGAAGATAAAAATCAATCCTAAAAAGACATTTCTATTCTTCGCTGAATTATTTTTTCCATTCTCTACCGATTGATATTCTTCTGTCGTTTTAAATTTACTCTCCGATGTCTTTGGACCTTCTTCCATATCCACAATCTTTTGTTCACTTTTAAAGTGTTGTTCGGTATTTTCGCTAGGATTCCGGGGAATAATGATCCAACCAATAATATATGCAATTATACCACTACCTCCAAAGAAAAATGTAAGTATAGCCAATAATCTAATTAAAGTAGGATCGATGTCAAAATATTCGCCAATACCGCCACACACACCGCCTACGACACGATTCTTTTTTGATCTATAAAGTATCTTTTTCATAATAAAATTCCTCTCTGTAAATATATTTTTATCGCTTATTTATTTAAATAGATATCTCCCGAAACAGTATCAACTATGATTTTATTATCTTCTTTTCCTACAGTTCCTTCAAGTTGATTCATTTTACCAAAACTAATTATAGTAATAGGAAAATCAGTATCAACTTCACCGGAAACAGTATTCGTTTTTAAATAAAATTCTGCATTTTCAGGCAAACTAATTTTAACTTTCCCGGAAATTGTTTTAATATTAATATCCTGGGCAAAAACCTCATATTCAACATTCACATTACCTGAAACTGAATCAATCTTTAAATCACCTAAAACATCTAATATATTTATATTTCCGGAAGTTGTTTTTAGTGTTAAATGATCGGAACCAAGAGACTCTATCCGTAGTTCTCCGGAAACCGTTTTACATTGAATATTTTTTATGTCCAAATTGCTAATATCTACATCTGCTGATACCGTATCTATAGAAACATTTTCCAAATAATCTTGAGGGACATAAACATCTAAAAATAAATTAGCATTATAAAATAATGCTTTAGGATATTCAATTTCAATTTTTAATTGACTTCCTTCAATATTTGTTATCAACTCAGGTAACTTTTTTTCGGACTCAGCGGCTGATATACCATGAAAATGAATTTTAACATCTTCTTCTTCAGTTGAAAAAACACTTACATTTGAACTCACTGAATGAATATAAATTTCCTTCAATTTTCCGATATTATTAAATGTCTTAACTTCATCTATCGATATTTCTTCAAAATTATTCCTATCGCTAAAACTCACCATATTGTTTTCTGTGCTGAAAAAAGCTATTATTGCTATGGTTAGCGATACTACGGCTATAACAACCAGCCAAATTAACAACTTTCTGATATTCATATTACTTCTCATTTTTTTTATACCTCCTATTGGTTATTATTTGCAAATTCATCTTTAAATAATTAACACTTAATTTATAAAAAAGCTTGGCCAAATAGAATGCTCCGATTATGGATAAAAGACCCAGAGCAGTAAGACCAATACCCAACGGAATGCTTACTACCGCTGTAAATGGGATATATATATTCCAAACAAAGACAGGCCCCATTAAAGTACCGAATACTACAGCTATTCCTGAAATGGTAACAGCAAAACCCACAGCGAATAATGCAACAAGTATACCTATCAATCCGATTGCAGGACCCAAAACAATGACCAAATTAAAAAAGCCCAGTCCAACAGCCGCAAAGATAGCTCTGATAATATTATTTGCGGAAGTTGTTTTTTCTGCTTCGTTTATAATACTTCCGACTCTGCTTTGTCTAGCTATTATTTTTGGATCCCCTAGTGAAAAAGCTATTTCCTCTTCTTCTCTTCCTTTCTCTATTCCAATTCTAAAATGTTCTTCATAATCAAATAAAATATCTTCTCTCTCTTCTTTTGGTAAATCATGTATCAATTCGGATAATCTTCCCAAAAATTCTTTTTTATTCATTATTTGTACTTCCTTTCAAAAAATTACTAACATCCTTTACAAATGCAAACCATTCTTTCTTTAGTTCCCTTTCTTTCTTTCGGCCTAAATCAATTAATTTATAATATTTCCTTGGCGGACCTTCTGCAGATTCTTCCAGGTATGTGCTTACAAAGCCTTCCGATTTTAGCCTTCTCAGCAAGGGGTAAATCGTTCCTTCTGAAATTAAAATATTTTTTGAAATCTCATTTACTAATTCATATCCGTAACAGTTTTTTCTTTCCAACATACTTAATACACATAATTCCAAAACTCCTTTTTTAAACTGAATATTCAATTTATCACATCCTCTCTTCTTTAATTTCTTGTTTTATTATAATTTATTAAACTGTATCTTTTTATGCTTTATAGCATTATAATACATAGTACCTTTTA
>CAZMLS010000241.1:0-2453 GCA_964567215.1 uncultured Atribacterota bacterium
GAATTTTGACCAAAAATAATTTGCCTGTTTAAAGAAAATAGTTTAAAGTCAGTATTAATATTATTCATGCTGTTTACATTAAAAATTCCTTTATAGTCGGCTTGAATAACTAATTGCGTGACTTGCGGGCTGTAAATACCGTAAGGGTAAGCAAAAAATTGTACTTCTTTTCCAATTTCATTTTCCAATATTTCCTTGGATAAAAATATTTCTCTTCTAATACGATTCAAGTAATTCTCATTAGTTTCTTTTTCTTTTAATTTTATTAAATTACAATGACTGATGGTGTGGGAACCGATTTCAATATTATTTTCTGTCATTTCCCGAATCTCTCCCCAGGTAAGACTATGGCTGTTTTTTTCTATAAAATCAGTGTATATAAAGAGAGTAGCGGGAAAATGGTATTTCTTTAAAATGGGATAAGCTAAAGTATAGGTTGATTTATACCCATCATCGATAGTAATAACCACAGGTTTACAAGGAAGAACATCGCTTGTTAGTCCCGCCACTAATTCCGACATAGAAATGACCGAGAAGTCATGATTGGCCAGATATTCCATCTGATTGGTAAATTTATCAATATTTATTTTATAGCTACTGCTTTCATCAGAGGTAAAATTATGATAGGTTAAAATAGGAATAATGGTTTCTTGAGTTGAAAACGCTGCGGAAGTCAACGACATGTTTTGATGGGTGGCAAGGAATAGAAATATTAGAAATATCTTAATAATGATAGCGCATTTTTTATTTTTTAGACAAAACATATACCGGTCCTTTTTTACGGAAGACATTTCATCCTCCTTATCTGAATCGATTTAATAAAAATAATTAAATCGAAGCAATAAACTTAATCAAAATTATTGAGTGAACTCCTTGACAAAAGGAGATATTTCTTTTAATTGATTGACTATAAAATCTGCCTTTTCTCCAACAGCATTTTTACTATAATATCTATTAAGCCAGATGGTTGTCATTCCCATATTTTTTCCACCAATTATGTCTTTTTCATAGGAATCTCCAATCATAATAGATTCTCTTCCTCGACAATCTGCTTTTTTTAAGGCGGTATTGAAAATAATTTTTCCCGGTTTATAAGATTGCACTTCTTCGGAAGTGGTGATGGAATCAAACAAAGGATTTATTCCGAAAGCGTCAAATTGGAATTTCTGGAAATCAGTATCTATATCACTAATGATACCAATATGAATGGAATCAATATTTCTAATTTTTTGAATAACATCCAGAGTCTCAGGAAAAAGTTTTAAATATTTTTTATGGTTTTTTAAGTATACTTTCGAAAACCAATTCATATCTTCATCGGAAGGTTCAATATGGTAGTAGGAAAGAATTTTTCGTACAGCCCTTAGCGTTGATTCTCTTAATGGGAAAAAAGACTTCTTGTTCGAATCTGAATCCAAGAGGGTCATTTTTTTTGTAAAAATAAAAGAATTATATTTATCTGCCATTTCTTCCGGTGAGGCGGAAATTTTATATTTTTGAGCAATATCTTTCATCATATTGATGTGGGCGATGATATCACTTTCTGAATCCATTAAAGTGCCTCCAAAATCAAAAAATATTGCTTTAACTTTATTTATTTGTCTATTGTTGGTTATTTTCATTTTTTCTCCTCGTCTATATGAATTAAAAATTCAGTCCTATATATTAATTTTTGCATGTTCGAATTAACTTATGGGATTGTTTTAAGATTGAATAATAATAATAGCATAAAGTAAATATATAATCTATTCATTTATCGTGACTTACTTACTAAATTTTTTTATAATTTATTGATTGACATTATTATAGTAATATACAGAAATAAATCAATTCCAAAAAATCATTAAGAAATTCCTTTAGTTAAATTTTATACTAATATTTTTAAATAAATTATGGTAAAATAGTAATTATTATATCATAGACATGTGGAAAAAAAGTTAAAAAAAATAGTGAAATATTTTAATGGAGGCATTATCATGGAAATAAAGATTATAAGAATGGAATTTCCGGAGGAAATAAATATTATTTTTGGACAAACACATTTTATAAAATCTGTTGAAGATCTTTATGAAATAATGGTAACCGGTGTGCCGGGAGGAAAATTCGGACTTGCTTTTAATGAGGCTTCCGGACCATGTTTGATAAGAGCAGAAGGAAATGATGAAGCATTGAAATCTTTAGCTATAAAAAATATAAAGATGATAGGTGCCGGACATACCTTTATCATTATATTAAAAGATGCTTTTCCTATCAATGTATTAAATGCGGTTAAAAATTGCCCGGAAGTCTGTTCGATATTTTGTGCTACAGCTAATCCTGTTGAAGTAGTAGTGGCGGAAACTGATTTGGGAAGAGGAGTTTTGGGTGTGATTGATGGTCATTCTCCCAAAGGTATAGAAACAGATAAAAATATTAAAGAGAGAAAAGAGTTTTTAAGGATGATCGGATATAAA
>CAZMLS010000242.1:0-2427 GCA_964567215.1 uncultured Atribacterota bacterium
CTGCGCGTATAATATCCGGAATAAGTCTATCCTGCGCCCAGTCTCCTCCGCCAATAACATTTCCTGCCCTGACACCTGCAAGTAAAGTGTTATGTTTTTTACCATAGTCATCCAGGCTAAAAAAGGAATTTCTATATGAGGATGTTAAAATTTCAGAACAACCTTTTGAAGCACTGTAAGGATCATATCCACCCATAGAGTCACTTTCTCTATATCCCCATATCCATTCTTTATTCTCATAACATTTATCACTTGTAACATTAATAATTACTTTTACAGAATTAGTTTTTCTGCAAGATTCAAATACATTTACTGTACCCATAATGTTTGTTTCAAATGTATATACAGGATCAGAATAGGAATCCCTTACAATCGGCTGTGCAGCAAGATGAAAAACTATATCCGGTTTGTATTTAATAAAAGTGTCACTTAACTTTATTCTATCTCTTATATCACCAATTATCGAAGTAATTTTTAATGGTAATATTTCAAAATGATTTGGTTTAGTCGGCGGCTCAAGAGCATATCCTATAACATTTGCCCCTAATTCTTTTAACCATAGTGAGAGCCAGGTTCCTTTAAATCCTGTATGTCCTGTAACTAAAACTACTTTATCTGCATACATATTATTAAATAGTTTTTCCATGATTACCAAACTTTCCAAAATGCTTTATTTTCATTCCATAATTTATTTAAATAAACAACATCTCTTTCATGATCCATACATGCCCATTTTCCTGAATGTTTATAAAGCATTATTTCAGATTTTTTTGATAGTTCCTCCAGAGGTCCTTTTTCGAAATCACATTTATCATCCACCACTAAATAATCAAGGAGTTCCCTATTGAACACCATAAAGCCACCATTAATTGATCCTTTTGATGCCTCTGGCTTTTCCTTAAATGATATTACTTGATTGTCTTTTTCTAAAACTTCTCCAAAACGTGCTGGTGGATGTACACCAGAGATTGTTATAATTTTGTTATGTGATTTATGAAATTTAACTAGTTCACTAATATTTATATCAGCAACTCCATCGCCGTATGTAACCATATTAACCTTATCCAAGTACTTCTCAACTCTTTTTATTCTTGCTCCTTTAAGAGTATCTATTCCTGTATCAACCAAAGTTACATTCCAATCTGATTCATCATGATTATTCAGCAGGGTAATCTTTTTTGTACCAAGATTTATGCAGTAATCATTATTGTAGATATTGTAATTGTAAAAATACTCTTTAATAACCTCTGCCTTATAGCCGAGGCTTACTATAAAATCTTTATATCCATAATGAGAATATATTTTCATTATGTGCCAAATAATTGGCTTGCTACCAATTTTCACCATAGGCTTTGGAACTGCCTCAGTAATATTGCCGAGTCTGGTTCCATATCCACCTGCTAAAATAATTACTTTCATTTTACAAAACTCCAATTGTTTTTTTCCAAACATTCCTCAAACTCATAAGTAACTTTAAATCCAAGCATTTTCTTTGACTTCTCAATTCCTGTAAGAGAGTGTTTTACATCGTCAACTCTTGCTTTTTAAAAAGCTAGTTTAATCAAAAGAAGTCCCAGATGATTGCCTCTAGTAGTTAATTTTTCATACTAATATTTTTTGATTACTCCAATTTTTCCGGCAATGTAAAAAACCTTAATTTTTGTCATGCTCGAATATATTATTGTATATTTCAAGATAATTTTTTACAATATGAGAACAACCAAATTCCATTTTACCTAATTTTGCTATTTTTTTTCTATTCAATTTAATTAAATCATCCATTACTTTTTCATCAATATCACTTATATCATCTATCAGTTTTCCGGAAATATCGTTTGAAATGAAGTTATTAATCATACAAACATTTTTATTTGCAATCACAGGTAGTCCACAACAAACATATTCACTAAACTTAACAGGAGATGCAACATTATTAACAATACTTTCATCTCTTAATATTATTCCTATGTCAGCTGCAGATAGATATTTGTACATGTATTCGTATGGCACATACATATTAATAAGATTTTTATTATTCTTATACTTTTTATTAGTTAGTATTAAGAATTTTACTTTATTGCCAAAATTAGAAAAATAATCGATTATTTGATCAATATTATTCCATTTAGTACTTCCTACAGATGAAAATACTATTAATTTCACATATTTACTGATATTAAGTTTATTTCTAATTAGTTCTCTTTGTTCTTCATCATATCTGAATTTTTTACCTGCTAACGAAGGATTTTTATATACATAATTAGAATTATTGTTTAATTTAACAATATAATTTTTCATTTCATTACTTACAGCTGACCAGTACTGTATCTTGGGATAATATTTACGTAATGATTTTAAATAGTGAAGTTTAATTTTTTTTAAAATTGGATTAAAATTATAATATTCCTCTATTTCTTCATACAATGT
>CAZMLS010000243.1:0-2423 GCA_964567215.1 uncultured Atribacterota bacterium
GTGCCTTTGGAAAATTTTTCTTTAATCAAATCTTTCACCTAAAATTAATCATTATTTTTTTCTGCTTAAAAAATAAGCTATTATTCCAAAAATACCGAAAATGTATCCTATTCCACCGATGATCTCGGTAGGCGAAATTTTGTGTTCTTGAGATCTTTTGATCTCCCTTAAAATCGGCTCCAATTTTTTATCCAAAGCATCTTCTAGTAATGATTGGATTTCTTTTAAATCGAGAGAAGAAACTTCGGGAAAAACAACAGATACGGGTTCTTCAAAATTTTCTTTAATTGACCCGAAAGTGTCTCCTAATTCATCAGCTGAAATTATATATTCTGCCCGATGCCCCATGCTGGCAGTGAGAACTAACTTTAAATCTCCGTCCTCTTGGGGAACTTCAAAAGAGAACTCTCCTTCCGCATTGGTTAAGCCCTCCAATAATTTATTCTCCTGGTTGTCAAATACTTCAATTTTAGAATTTATACATTTTTTTCCATCATTAAAATAACTTTCGGTATAAACTTTATCTCCTTCTACGTAGGCAAAAATATTGACTTTATGGGCAAAGGCTGAAATATTTATCATTATAATAATTAAAAATATAAATATCAAAATTAAATACGGTTTGTTTTTCAACTTATTATCTCTCCGACATATTATAAATATATTGAATTAATCTGTGTAATCAAACATTTAATATTTCCGGTCTAACTTTCCTCAAGAATCCTATACAAAACACAGTTAACACTCCTTCTAAAATCATCACCGGTAGATGGGCAATTAGCACCAACTTGGCTACCTGTATAAAAGGTTCTCCGGTAAAGACCAGAGCAGCTGCTACCATTATTCCACTTAATAATACCGCTAAAAATCCGCAAACAAAGGTCAGGATCAGAGCAATAAAATTGTTCTCACTCCTGATTCCTCGATTAAATAGATAAAAACAGATAATGGCCGGCAAAGCCATATTTAGAGTGTTTACTCCTAACGTGGTAATGCCTCCAAATTGAAAGAGCACACCCTGTAAGGCAAGAGCAACTAATATTGCCGGAAAGGCAGACCAACCTAATAATACCCCTATAGTCCCATTTAAAATCAAATGCACGCTTGAAGGACCTAAGGGAACATGAACTAAAGAAGCCACAAAAAAAACAGAAGATAGGATTGCTACTTTGGGCACTTCCTTATGTTCTATCTTTTTTAAACTATAAGCTACTGCTGTAGCGGTAAGAACTGCACCCGTAACTAATACGGGTGCAGATAATATTCCTTCTGAAATATGCATAATGCAATGTCCTTTTTATCTCATATCATAAGTTTTTACCCAGAGAACAGCACCTATTTCTATCGATTTTTCTTCTCCATTATATTTTATTTTCTTTTCATCCTCATTAAGAGCAGCAAATCCCCACCATCCTGCTTTGGGCATGGCATAGGTAAATATACCATTTTCATCTGCTTTTACCATCTGGGTAATCATTGGCTCAGCAGGTAACTCGATTTTATCCCCCTGGTTATAGTACTCTACTTCTACTTCTGTAAAGGGGACCGGTTTTCCATCCACCTTAACAATACCTTGAAAAACATTACCGGTCCAAAGTCCGTAAGGTCTACTTAAAGGAATAATTTCGGTCTTTAATCCTATTTCCTCATCCCATCCTACTTCCATTCCAAAGGCATTTACAACTACTTTTGAATAATGAATGATAAAGCAATCCTCTGCCGGCTCCCAATAGGGTTGGGGTTCTACAAAAAAGATGTAATCTCCGGGACGCTTTATTTGATAATCAGCTTCCCAGACAGTACAATCATTGACTGTTTTTTCCGTTAACATCTGAAGTAAATCAATTTTCTCACCTTGTATCATTACCCCACATTGTACCGGTTTTTCCATGTTCATATAATCCCCTTCCATGGGATGAATAAATTTAATGTCTAATTTAATGCTTTTTTCATCATCTTTAGCAACCATATCATCCGATGGAATTATCATCCCAAAATGAGCACTGGCCATAATAAAACTCCCAAATAAAAATACTACCAGTAAACTCATAATTAAAACTACTTTTAATTTTAAACTTTGCATATTTTTCTCCTGTATAATTTAATTTGTCGATTGACCGATTAACTAATAAATCGATTCACCAATTTGCCGATTCTCCAATTCTTCAATTAAGATTAAGATAAAGACCAAACGGCAGGCTGTGTCTTTATCTTGTTAGGCGTATAACAATACACCCCTACCTTTTTATATAAAATATTGTTTCTTGATGTAGGGGTCGAATTTATTCGACACGAGTTTTGCGGGCTTGATAAATCAAGCCCCTACTTCTATGTGCTGCCCGCTATACGCTATATATAACTACTCACTAAATACTATTCTCAATTTCGTGTTACTCACAATGTAAAAAAATATAAGGCCATCA
>CAZMLS010000244.1:0-2409 GCA_964567215.1 uncultured Atribacterota bacterium
TCTAATATTTGCACCCTAACAAGAACAATATAACACCAATAAATAATATTGTTCGCTTTAAAAAACTAAAAAGAAAAAAAGAAAAAAAATGCAAGAAGTCCGGGAATAAAAATAGGTTCCCTGCTAATTAATTGGTTAATACTGCTTTTAAACTTTTATAATCATCATGACTCATCTATTATTTTTCTCGGGATACGTATTCTAACCGTCTTTAAGGGATTCACCACCTGGCTGAACATGAGGTCTGTAGCCATACTTGCCAACATATAGGCTTCTGACCAGGAAATATGATTTTTTTCCTGAATAAATTTGACAGATGCTTCAGCGGAAATCTGTATCGCCTCTTCCAGGGTTATGGCACTGGCAATAAAGTAGTAATTTTCTCTGGTCTTCACAACCGGATTAGAAAGCGGCCAGTCTTTGACAATTTCTACTTCCATCTCCACTTCTGCCCTGATTTCCACACCGGTTCCGCAGATTTCCCCATCTCCCATAATGGCATGGGCATCTCCTAATGCAAGTTTTGCACCGCTTGTAAAAACCGGTAGATATATTTCTGCTCCCTCTGCGATGTTTACCGTATCCAGATTACCGCCATGAGGTCCGGGACTTATACATAAAACAGCTTCCTTTGCGGGAGCCACACCTATTACGCCTATCATTGGCCGGATGGGTAAAAAATATTTACCAAATCTTGCCAGGTTTTCGTAAATGGAAACAATTTTTATCTCAGTTTTCTCTACCTTCTTCCCCAACGGTCCATCTCCTGGAGATACCCAAATCACTCCCTGAGAATCAACCTCTATTTTATGTATCGTCACCTTTAATGTATCGCCCGGTCTGCATCCGTTAACAAAAATCGGTCCGGTAGCAGGATTATGTGAATAATCAGCACTATCCATAAGAACATCATCAGGTTTTACAATCTGATGATTACAGCAATCCTCTGTCTCAACAATAAATCTTTCACCTGGATCAACATATAGTGCCGGTTCATTCTCTTTATCCATAGCATAGATTAAATGATTTCGAGTGAGTCTTTTCATTTTTATTTTACCTCTTTTATTTTAAAATAGTCATTGGCAAATAGTGAATGGACATTAGTAAAAATCAAATATTAAAAGCAAAAATACAAAGATAATAGTTTGCAGGTCAGTTTGTTTAAAAAATGAATATGTCAACTTTATTATCTGTTTTCATTCGAATAATATTTTAGAATCCTTTGCCGATTTTCTTTTTCTTTATCTCCCTTAAAATATATCTCGATCAACTCTATTCGGTCATCATCTTTAAAATAAGCATAAATAATCCGAATTCCACTAGACGAGCCTCTTCCCTTTAAAGATTTGCAGGCGAATTTTCTGGCCTTATATATCTGTGGCTGTATAATAGAAAGCCCTGAGATGTGAAAAATACCGCCATTATCAATATTTAATTTATGAAATAATCTGAGTTGTATTTTTACGAATACTTTCAAATCCTGCTTTAAGGTAGAATAATTTTTCTCTAACTTTTTCAAATCTTTTTGAAAATCTGGAAGCATTAATACTTCATTAAATATTTTCTTCAATATAAGTCCTCATCGAATAAGGTTTGGTACGGTAAAATACAGATTCATACTCGATTATTTCTCCATTTTCCGTTGTTAGCCATGGAACATCTTCATGCGAATAATGGCTTATTTCAGTGGCATTCATATCAGACAATTTATCTAAAACGCTGTCAATCATTTTAATTTCATGCGCTTTTAATAGGGTCAAATCCGATTCTCTTATCGACAAATATTTGGTTTGAGGATGTTTAAAATAGCTATCTTTCACTTTGATCAAATCTTTACCTTCCATATCCTTCACTATTTTGATAAATTCCTTGGGAGTAGGTCCATAATGGTTTTTTATATAGGTTGCTCCGATAAGCTGTTCTTCATATTTTTCATAAAAATTAAAATCAATGAAGTAAAGCAATTTATATAATACTGATTCCCCTATGTTTGGTTTTGAACCGATTTTATTTAATACATAGAGAAGTACTTCTTTGAATTTCTGCATATTCTTCTGGGGAATGCTGATTCGGATTTCCTTTTTCAGCTTCTGTCTGGTGGTATTTTTTTCAATGATGACTTCTATGTCTTCTTTTAAATCAAGCAATACATCTGAAGAAATATTAAAGTATTCGGAAAATTTTATGATTTCCTCTGCATATATTTTTCTTTCTCCGTTTTCAATTTTTGAAATAGTAACTCTATTCATACCTAATACTTCAGCCAAATTAGATTGCGATATACTGGTTCTCTCTCTTAATTTCTTTATTCTTTTACCGATATTCTTATTTAACGCAGGCATTTGATACGCCTCCTCTTTTTAAAATCATAACTATATTTACTATAACATAGGTTCGTTTTTATTACAA
>CAZMLS010000245.1:0-2393 GCA_964567215.1 uncultured Atribacterota bacterium
CAGGGTGTATCTTTCAGGGTCATTATTATATTACAAGCGGGGGGAAAGTGCAAGGGAAAACATTAAATATTACTTAAGCATAACTTTAATAAAATTTAATCTTCCTATTTTAATAACCATACCATCTTCAACAGCTAAATCGAGGAATGGGTTGCTTATTTTCTCTCCGTTGATTTTAATTCCACCTTGTGCGATTAATCTTTTAATTTCACTTTTACTCTCAATAAACCCCGATAGAAGAATAAGATTGGTAATCCAAATTTTTCCATTCTTTAAATCAGTCTTTCTTATAGATATCTCTTTTATTTTCTCGGGAGAAAGTTTTTCCTTAAAAACTTTCTCAAACTCTTCTTCTGCTAAAAGAGCAGCATTCTGTCCATGGTAAAGGCCTACGATTTCTCTACTTAATCTTTTCTTTACGTCTCGTGGATGCAAGAGATTGTTCTCTAAACCATTTTTTATTCTTTCAATTTCTTCTAACGAAACATCTGTAACTAATTCAAAATATCTAAGCATTAATTTATCCGGAATAGACATTGTCTTACCATACATCTTCTGAGGAGGTTCATTTATCCCGATATAATTATTTAAGCTTTTACTCATTTTCTCTACCCCATCTGTTCCTTCTATCAACGGTAAAGTAATAATAACCTGGGGTTCCTGATTATATTCCCTCTGAATCGTCCTTCCGACTAATAAATTAAATTTTTGATCCGTTCCACCCAATTCTATATCTGCTTGCATAGCTACTGAATCATAACCTTGCATCAAGGGGTATAGAAATTCATGAATACCTATAGGTTTTTCCGATTGATACCTATTGGCAAAATCATCTCTTTCAAGCATTCTGGCAACAGTATATCTGGAACATATTTTTAAAACTTCACTAAAAGACAGTTTACCCAACCAATGACTATTAAAAACCACTTTGGTTTTTTCCGGATTTAATACTTTAAAAACCTGTTCCTTGTAGGTTTGCGCGTTTTTTTGGACTTGTTCTTCGGTTAGTTGTTTTCGAGTAGCATTCTTCCCGCTGGGATCCCCAATTCGTCCGGTAAAATCTCCAATCAAAAAGTAAATATCATGACCTAATTCCTGAAGTTGCTTCATTTTACGCAATCCTACAGTATGACCGAGGTGTATATCCGGAGCGTTAGGATCGAAACCTTGTTTTACTCGTAGAGGTCTATTTTCCTTTTTAGATTTTTCTAATTTTTTTACTAATTCCTGTTCTGAGATTATTTCTTCAGTTCCTCTTTTTATAATTTTTAGTTCTTCGTTAACATCCATAAAATTACCTCTTTCATTTATAAATAAATTTAACCTCGATTAAGTATTTTTCAATTTAAATACTTAATCCAAACCTATTCTTTTTTTATTTTTAATTAACAGAATTAATAAGGGGTATCCCAAAATATAACATGCAATAATTTCTCCAATCCCTATATATATTACCGTCAGCCAATATGGAATTTCAAAAAGGAAATGCAGGTAAAGGCTTACCCCAAAAGCATTAATCAATACAGGAGGAAGAGGCGCTAATTTAGGATTCTTTACTTTATAAGTAAAGTATGCTGCAATTAATGTACACAAGCTTCCGCCAATAGCATCCACCATTCCCAATCCTCCGTAAATATTTGCTAAAACGCAACCGACAGACAATCCGATAATTGCTGAAGGTTCAATGAAAGGGAGAACGACTAATGCTTCGGCAATTCTTACTTGAACCGGACCATAGCTAATAGGAGCAAAAATAATATTTAAAATGACGTATATTGCCGCAATTAAAGCAGCTCTGACAAAGTAAGTTTGTTTCTTCATAAAATTATAAACCCCTAATAGCTGTACAATAACTGAAATTATAACATAGATTTTTTTATATTAAAAGCCTAACCGTTTAATACTGTAATGAGTGATAAGTGATAAAAAATATAAAAGGACCCATTGAGGGAAAAAATATTCTGCCAGTTTTCGGGTCATCCGATCTACCAGTATATTATACGGGCATAATTGTGGACGGTGGTAAAATACGGAGTATGCATATAGAGGCAGGTTATAATTTGCAAGAATCCATTCTTCCCGTAGGACAGGCTTCTCGCTTATCTATTGGTATTTAAAAACAGTATCATGTTCAGGTATATTAGGTATATAATTAAAAAAAAGATGTGGTTTTAAATTGCGGGAAAATTTATCTCTAGCAGGGGCAGACCTTATTAAAGTTTACTCTAAGTGATAAATTACATCAACTCTTAAGAGTAATATTTTTCTTATCATAGAAGAGATTAAAAAAATTGAAATAAAAAATATAGTTTAAATGTTTTTATTTAATTACTCTGATAATAAAATTAGAATTAATACAATTCTAATTTTATTATCATTTTATGATATAATAG
>CAZMLS010000246.1:0-2374 GCA_964567215.1 uncultured Atribacterota bacterium
CATAACCTGATAGCCACCTTTTATTCTAAAATCACCTTCTCCTACCAATTCATCTCTGTATTCAATTTTATGTTTTTTTAAAGCTAATTTATAGCCTTTTAATCTATTAAGTGCTGATCTTGTCTTAAGAGGACCGGTGATATGGGCTATTCGGCGGTGACCTAGTTTAATCAAATATTCGGTAGCCATAATTCCACCTTCTATATCATCAACAATTATACAATTTTTATTTAATTTTTCAATATTACGGGAAACTAATATATAAGGAAATTTCTTCTTCTCTAATTCTAAAATACTTTTGTCTTTGATATGGGCTGTCCCCAAAATTAAACCATCAACTCTTCTTCCCTTTAATATCTCCAGATAAACTCTTTCTTTTTTTAACTTGTCATCCGTGTTGCACAATATTATATTAAACCCATTTACATTAGCCGTATCTTCTGCTCCCCGAGCTATCTCCGCGAAAAAAGGATTGGTAATATCAGGAATTAACATCCCTAAGGTATATGTTCTTTTCGTCTTTAATCCCCGGGCAATTGCATTGGGAGTATATCCCAATTTATCAATTATTAAAAGAACTTTCTCTTTAGTTTTTTCACTAATTCGAGAATCATTATTTATTACTCGGGATACTGTAGAGGGGTGAACTCCCGCTAATTTTGCCACATCCTTAATAGTAGTATTCATAATTTATCTTTACTCCCCTTTTTTCTCTCTAATCTTTATTTACTTATTTTTACAAAACTACCCTTAGTTAAAGATTCTTTAGCAGCATATCCCATCTGGACAGAGATTTTGCCATCAAATCCACCTACTGAGGGATCTCTGCCTTCATGAACGCATTTAATAAATTCTTTCATTTCAACTAAATATGCTTCCTGATATCGTTCTATAAAGAAATAAAGAGGTTTATCAGTCTTGGTATCCTCAGCGCTACTAATAGTTACTTCTGTTGGTGTTGGATTCCCTACCATTACGCAACCTTCTGAACCAAATATTTCTATACGTTGGTCATAGCCATAAACTGCCTTTCGACTATTATCTATAGTTCCCCAGGCACCATTTTCATATTTCAAAGTAACTATAGCGGTATCGATATCTCCTGCTTCTCCAATTGCCGGGTCAACCAAGCAGCTGCCCACCGCCATTAATTCCACTACTTCTTGATCAAGAAGATAACGGGCCATATCAAAATCGTGAATCATCATATCCAAAAAGATTCCCCCGGATACTTTAATATAACTGATGGGTGGAGGTTCTGGGTCCCTGCTGGTTATTCGCAACAGGTGAGGGATACCAATCGTTCCTTTTGCCACTAAATCTTTGGCTTTTTTAAAACTGGGGTCAAATCGGCGATTAAATCCCACCTGTAGTTTTACTCCTGCTTTTTTAACTGCAGCGATAGCCTGATCAATTTTTTCTACATCTAAAGCAATAGGTTTTTCACAAAAGATGTGCTTCCCTGCTTGGGCAGCTTCAGAAATTATTTGAGCATGGGTATCGGTAGAGGAACAAATTACCACTGCATCAATATCCTTATTTTCCAATAAAACCCGATAATCTTTTTCAGCAATGGGTATTTCTAATTGTGAAGCAACTTGCCGGGCACTCTCTTCAAATATATCAGCAACTGCTAACACTTTTGTCCCGGGAACCTGATATTTCAAATTACGAGTATGTAATCTTCCAATTCTACCAACCCCAATTACACCTATATTGACTTTTTCCATAATTTATATTTCCTTTCTTGTCAATTTTTTATCTATAAATAAGTAATTGCAGAAATTATAGCAGACTGCAAATATTAAATTCTATACCTCATCAAAAATCTGTGCAATCTCCTTAAAATCTAAGCAATCATTTATAATGTAATCTTTTTATAAATTAAGTGACTGAATCCAGTCATAGAGTTTTTTATAAGTAAATTCTTCCTCTTTAACAAAAAACTCAAATCCTACAAACCCTGAATAAATTTTCGAGAGTTCTTTTAAAATAAACTTATAATCAAGCTCTCCAATCCAGGGCTCACATCTGTAAGGCACATTTGCTATATGAATATATTCTATAAATTGGTGATATTTTTGTAGGATGTCTAATATATTTCCCTCCATAATCTGCATATGGTATATATCGTAAAGTATTTTAAGATGCTCGGAATCTATTGACTGAATCAACTCAAGGGTTATTAGAAAATTGTCTAAAAAATAATTTTTATGGTCCTTTAAAGAGTTTAGTGGTTCAATCAGCAACATAATGTCTCTTTTTTTAGCAACTTCAACGGCAGCCTTAAGATTATCATATAAGCGGAGGAATTTTTTTTCACTGCTTATTGAATTAATTTTTACGCTCCCATCACCTTCCAATATATCTGATA
>CAZMLS010000247.1:0-2363 GCA_964567215.1 uncultured Atribacterota bacterium
ATCATAAGTTCTGTTGATTACTAAGTTATACATATAGTTAATACAATCTTCTACGGCGATCATTTCAACTTCTACAGGGACAACTTCCGTTATTTTTGTATATAATTTTTCTCCCAATTCTTTTATGTGTTCCTGAGTCCTAACGTTTTTGAAATAATACTCTTTCCATTCTTCTATGTTTTTTGGGGTGCATTTTCTTATTTCTTCCGAAACTGCGCCAACATTTCTCTTAAAGTTATACTGAAAACGATTCATTACGCTATTTAATAGCCATTCTTTTGCCATCTTTTTGCTCCTTAAAATATTTTAAAAATTTTAATTTACATCCATATTCCATAGAGGTGTCTACGTTTGTCAAACCGTGTTTTATAAGGTGAGCATTGATAAACGTTTTATTTTCAAGATAGAGGTAACACATAAGGTTATTACCGCTATCATATTTTATTTTATCGTACTTCATTGTTAGCCTCTGTCCTTTTGTCTTTTTTCTTAGAAACTCAATTGCTTCAGATTTTTTCTCCGGGTTCTCTTTTACTCCAATTAATTTGATCGTAATACCATTATTAAGAAACAACTTTTCGGGGCTGAGAACATTTTTTACAGAGTAATAATTTACTTTTTCGGAAGATGTTTTGTCAATTTTTGATCCAAATTTTAGTTTTCTTGGGTCTACCTTTTTATCAAACTTTAAGGGGTCTTTAAAAATATAGGGAAGTTTTTCAATTTCCTGAGCCCAGATAGTTCTTGGTAAATTTTGTTTAATTATATCTACGTTTAAATTATCAAATAATGCTGGTTTATTAAATCCTATTTTGTCCTTAATAACTGGTAAAAAGTCTTTATTTATTTCATAGCCGATTGAATTTCTATTAAGATTTTTTGCCGCGAGAGAGGTTGTTCCACTTCCTAAAAAGGGGTCTAAAACGGTATCTTTGATAAAGGTAAACATTTTAATTGCTCTTTTGGGAAGTTCTTCAGGGAACATAGCAAGATGTTTGTCCTGCCTTTGCCCATTAAAATACCAATGTCCGGAAAAATATTCTTTCCACTCGTCATTTGTTAATTTTGAAGCTTCTTTGATTTCTCTAGTTACTTTGTAGGATTGTCCGGGTTTTTTGAATATAAGGATAAACTCATAGTCAATTTCAACTATTCCATTTCTTGGAAAAGGGTAGGAGCCCATTACGCTTGCCCCGCCAGTTGTATTCATGGTAGTTTTTTTTTGCCATATGATTGAGCCCATATAATCAAATCCAATAGTTTCATTAAATTTTATAATTTCTGTTCTAATGGGAATGACTTTGTATCTTCCGTAATATACAGAGCGGGCAAACTGATCTCCAATATTTATTATTGCTCTGCATCCAGGATGTAAAACTCTATAACACTCTTTCCACACTAAATTAAGATTATTAATATAATCTTCGTAAGAATTATCAAATCCTATTTGATTTTCTGAACCGTAATCCTTTAATTGCCAGTATGGCGGGGACGTTACAATTAAATGAACTGAACTGTCCTTTATTTCAGACATTCTTCTTGAGTCACCTATAATTATTTTATGTTTTGTCATTATTTATTGATCCTTCCTGTTAATATGTGTTTGAAAATAAAAAGCTTGTTTTCTAAAGAAAAATGACGGGCACCGTGCTAAAAATATCGATTTATAAAAAATACTTATTTTCTACACGTTTAAAATTTGTTAAAATATGCATGTTTTATCTTTCTTTAATAGACTTATTAAAATAATCAACTATCTCTTTTATAGTTAATCTTTTTTCCTTCAATTCCTTAATTTTTTCAAGGCGTTCTAATGCCTTTTCTTTTTTTATATTTCCGGGTTAATCTCTCCCCGCCCTGGTTAAAAGGCAATATGCTAAGCTCAGTATAATATTTAAGTAATTTATTTAACCGGGACTGGATAGTCTCCACTCAAATATTTTTTAAAATTATCTTCTGTGATATACCATTTTCCGGTAATTTTTTGCCCTTTAATTTTTCCTTCCCTAAAATAAGCTCTTATAGTAGGCTTGGTACTTTTTAACATCTTTGCAACCTCATCTACACTATATAATTTTAATCCACTAATTTCTAAAGGCATTTTTTCTCCTCCTATCTATTAAAATATAAATAAACCTTACCGTTCTTTCTTTGCCATTTTTTGTTCTTCCCGTTATTTCTTTTAAAACTCAACAAGTGTATAAAAAATAGATATTTTTTATACGGATATCTAACCTAAAACTATTAAAATAAAGCCAAATCCTTATTTTTTACTTTATTATCTTTATAATGAGTCATCCCCTTATAGAGAGGATTTTCCAGGATATATTTAATGGTTCCAGCATACCACTTGCCACCCCTGG
>CAZMLS010000248.1:0-2357 GCA_964567215.1 uncultured Atribacterota bacterium
ACGGAATTAAAGCAAAGGTCGATCCACTGGGGAATGTCATAACCAGTTTTAGAGCCTCTAACAAGGGACCAAAAATTATGATAGTAGCTCATATGGACGAAATTGGAATGATTGTACGTAAAATTAGTCCCAATGGTTTTTTAAAAGTAGAGAAAATTGGGGGTATCCCCGAGAAGGTACTGTTAGGCTGTAAAGTGCTGGTGAGAGCAGATAAAGGTAGTTTTATTGAAGGGATTGTCGGCAGCAAATCCCACCATCTTACCGCTGTTAGTGAAAGATATAAGGTAATACCCATCGAGGAACTGTATATTGATATAGGATGTTTCAATTCTCAAGAAGTGCTTTCTTTAGGGATTAAAGTGGGCAGTCCAATTACTTACGCCAGAGATTTTGTACGAAATGGCCCTACTGTTTTTTCCCCTGCTATTGATAACCGGGGAGGCTGCCTGGTTCTGCTTTGTCTTATGGAAAGACTTCTAAATAAAGAATATTCTCCGGAAATTTATCTGGTAGGTTCGGTTCAGGAGGAGTACAACTTAAGGGGAGTGCTTCCTGCTGCCCGGGTAATAAACCCTGATTTTGCTATAGCTATAGACGTAGTGGTATCTTGCGATACACCTGACCTCGATAAAACAGATGTAAAACTTGGAGGAGGGCCGGTGATCAACACTTATAGTTTTCACGGCAGGGGTACTCTGGGAGGTGTCGTGCCTAATCCAAAATTACTAAAACTTTTTGAAAAAGCTTCAGATAAAGCAGGCATTCAAGTACAAAGGAATGTCTTTTATGGAGGCTTAACTGATGCTTCTTTTTTACAACTCGAGAACAAAGGAATTCCCTCAATAGAGGTGGGATTTCCAGCAAGATATACACATACCCCCATGGAAAACTGCCATTTAGGAGATATTGAACAACTCATTAAATTGTTAGAGGTTTTTATACTGAATCTACCAAAAGATGTTGATCTTTCGCGTATTTAAAATATTAATTGCCAATAAACTTATAAAAAAAGTATAAGGAGAAGAATAAATGAAATTAAAATTCAATTATTACATGCCAACTCGAATTATATTTGGAGCAGGTGAACTCAGTAAACTTGCTAATACACCATATTTGCCCGGCAAGAAAGCCCTTGTGGTTATCAGTTCTGGAAGTTCAATGAAAAAATATGGTTATCTTGATCGGGTCAGGGGATATTTAAAAGAAAATGAAGTTCAAGAAGTTCTGTTTGATAAAATTCTTCCCAATCCCGTATCAGAACATGTCGCTGAAGGAGCTAAAATGGCTAAAGATAATAACTGTGATTTCATTATTGGTTTAGGAGGTGGGAGTTCTATTGATTCGGCAAAAAGTATTGCCATTATGGCTAAAAATCCAGGAGAATATTGGGATTATATAAGCGAAGGTAGCGGTAAAGGCAAAGAAGTAAAAAAAGGAGCTCTACCGATAGTCGCCATTCCCACTACTGCCGGGACAGGAACCGAAACCGATCCCTGGACAGTTATCACTAAAACAGAGACCAATGAAAAAATTGGTTTTGGTGGTGATTATAGTTTACCATCTTTAGCTATAGTAGATCCCGAGTTGATGTTAAGTATCCCTCCAGATTTTACTGCTTATCAAGGAATGGATGCTTTTTTCCATTCTGCAGAAGGATATCTATCTGTAAAAAATCAACCAGCAAGCGATATGTATGCTTTAGAAGCAATAAGTCTTATCACAAAATATCTTCCTGTAGCTGTTCATGAAGGTAAGAACTTGGAAGCACGGTCAGCTGTTGCCTGGGCCAGTACAGAATCGGGAATAGTTGAGTCTTTGTCTTCCTGCGTCTCCCACCACTCTATGCAGCATGCTCTTAGTGCTTTTTACCCAGAGCTGCCACACGGAGCAGGTTTAATCGCTTTATCTGTAGCATATTTTAGCTTTATGGCAGAAAAATGCCCTGAGAGGTTTGTAGATTTGGCAAAAGCTATGGGAGAAAATATTGATCTTCTTCCTGAAAAAGAAAAAGCATTTGCTTTTATTTCTGCTCTAAAAAAACTTATTAAAAATATTGGTATGGATGACTTTAAACTTAGTAATTTTGGTATTAGAAAGGAAGAAGCAGAAATATTAGCTAAAAATTCGATGGATACCATGGGTTCGCTTTTTAAAAATTCAGATCCTTATAAATTATCTTTGAAAAAAGTAATATCAATTTATAAAGCTTGTTTATAGTTAAAAAAATTATAAAGGTAAGGAGCAGGAGAAATGAAAGATAAGGAAAGTTCGATAATTTTAAAGGATGCCATAATAGATGTGCCGGGGATAAAGGTAGGGCATAGTCAGGATTTAAAGGCTGGGACCGGCTGTACCGT
>CAZMLS010000249.1:0-2349 GCA_964567215.1 uncultured Atribacterota bacterium
GCTATTTTTATATTATTGGTACTGTTTAGCATTTGCAATTGATTTTCTCCTTTCAGTCATTGCGTAGGGGTAGACCTTGTGTCCACCCTTCCTTTTATCTTATATGTCATTCCCGAGCAGTCGGGAATCCATCCCTTTCTGTCATTGCGTAGGGGTAGCCCTTGTGTTCACTCTTCCTTTCTTTCTGTCATTGCGAGGAGTGAAACGACGCGGCAATCTCATTTACCAATTCATAAACGCGGGTAATAAATGCTCTTTATTCCCATTTTCATCTCTTTCTCTCCTCCCCCTTGAGGGGGGAGGATTAAGGTGGGGGTGATTTATTTCCCACATTTCTTACAGTTGTTGCCTTTTAATGTGTATTTTATCTTTTTAACCGGATAACCGGCAAACTGGCCAACTTATTTATTTTCTTACCATCTTCTTGCTCCAAAGCATGTCATACTTCTGCTGGTTGACTTTTGCAACATTGGCTTTCATCATGGTCTTTACCACATTCTCTTCAGATTTTCTTAGCCTGATATTTCTATCTGCTAATATCTCTATTAATTTTCCCCAGGCAATATCCCATTTTTTCTCTCCGTTACCGATACCCAGTTCCTCTTCCGCCCATAGCATGGCAGAAAGAATGGCTTCTTTAATAACCGTTGCTCTGTCTTCTCCCAGTTTATTTTTTAAGAAACTGTAGAAGATAGAGACTACTGAGACCAGAAGGGCATTTAAAAAATATTTACTTATTAAAGCTTCTATCATTATTTTTCTCCTTTCAGTCGAAAATAGTATTAGTTAAAACTTCTCCCTGTAAGAGGGGAGCAGGTCACATCATATTTAAGTCAACCCGCTCCCTTTAACCAAGGATTTCTCAACTCACTCGCTATTCAGTTTTTAGCATTCGTACTAGTATCTTGACTAACGACTATTCACTATTCACTAACGACTAATTAAATATCCATTACATCCGTAGATTTATAATCCAAGATTCTTGCATTGACTTTAGCTACTAAATCATTTCCATTGTTATGGAAGATGTTCTTAGCGATGATCGTATCCATAACTCCTTCTATTGATGCATCTTGTGCCGCTAAATCGACATAATCCCCGTCATCCAAATTTTTAGGATTATTTAAAGTGATATTTGTTGTCTTTGCAGCACTATCTCTAAACTGCATATACAGTCTCTTATAACTGGTTACTTCTCCTAATTCTGTTGCCATTTTATTTTTCACCTCCTTATCGATTAACCAATTTACCGATTCACCGATTGACCAATTCATAGATGCGGGCGATAGATGTTCTGGATTCCCGTTTTCACGGGAATGACAGAGCTCCACAAAAATGATATCTGCCAACAGGGAAAGGGTAATTGATTAATTTATTTTAATTTTTGCTTTTTTGTTTTTCCTAACTAACGACTAAATACTATTCACTAACGACTAATTTCTTACTCAGTTAGTTGAGATTCTTTTTCGAATCTGATCTCATCTACCGGGTACTTCTGTAAGTCGATTAAAGCACCTGCGACATCATAAGTGTCCTGCTCTATTGCAGTAGACTTGATCTTGCTGAAAGTCTTGCTGCTAACAATTGGTGCTCCGGTTTCCGGATTGGTTCCTACTACGAGTCTAAGTTGCAAGGATGAATCTCTGGGAACTGTTATTACTGTTGCCATATTATTTTTCACCTCCTTTCTTAGGATTTACCAGTAGATAAATCCGTTTTTAGTTTTCGGTCTTATTAGACTTTGTGCCTACCCTCTGTAGTATTAAAATTGACCGATTGATCAATAAATTAATTTACCAATTCTCCGATTCCTTTCTTTCTGTCATTGCGTAGGGATAGACCTTGTGTCCACCCTTCGTTTTATCTTATATGTCATTCCCGAGCAGTCGGGAATCCATCTTTCCTTTTTTTCTGTCATTGCGAGGAGCGAAGCGACGCGGCAATCTCGTTTACTTTCTTTGTATTTTCTCTTTCCCTAACTCGATACTCATCACTGTTTTCATCTTGTATCTCGCACCTCGCAACTTTCTTTGTATTTTCTCTTTCCCTAACTCGATACTGTTTTCATCTTGCGCTAAAAACACCTTCTACTTAGTAAATGCAAAAAAGAGGCGATTTTACTACAGGTATTTTAAAAATAGTTAATAATTTTTATTTTTGCTATTCCGCGTTTACGTTGGCGATTTATGTTTTGCTGGCAAACCCCATAAATCTTTGCTATCTCCTTATCTCTATATCCTTCTAAATAATACAGATTAATAATATTCTTCTCTCTTTTCGTTAAACATGAACAGCCTTCTTCCAAATTATTCTTTTCTAAGATATTTTCTAATATATTCATATATTTTC
>CAZMLS010000250.1:0-2337 GCA_964567215.1 uncultured Atribacterota bacterium
CCTGCCCCGGATATCTGCAGATTATGAGCAGCTATAATTTTATCACTATCTGTTTTATGGACTTGAACCTCTAAATAAGCACGCACAGAATGAAAATCTGATATCATACCTGTTTTTTCACTGCTTGCTTTACCGATGATAACCACATTGGCACCATAATACATTGCAAGTTCTAAAACTGCTTTCTTATCCCCTTCTAAAATTCTCTTAATTAAAGGATTCCTATATATACTTTCCCTCTCTTGTTTACCTACAACTGAAAAACCAGTTTTAATTAATCCATCAATGATAGTCGATTCAACTGTACGATCTACTGTTTCTTTCCCGTTATATTTCTCAGGAATAATAACCAGTATACGAGGCTCTAAACAAATGGTGGCCTTAATTCTTAAGCTGTAAATACCTCCTTCTATTTTTTCAGAACCTTCTATTATCTCATAAGTAACCACATGCCCTTTGGCCTCTTTATAAACCGCAATTTCCAATTTAGAAAAATCTTCCATTAAAATTTCTTCTTCAATATAAAGACCAAGTACTCGCTCTACTGCATGGCGTAAGGCATCAGCTATAGCCCGATTACGGGCATTGGCAATATCTTCCTGAGGCTGAACAGAAGACAACCCTTCTACTATAATTTCCTTAACATTACCGCCATTATTTCCGGCAGTTTCAGCTGAAACTGGCAATAAACTCATTATAATCAATAATAAAATTACTACTGTTTTTGATATCCTGTTAAATTCTCTTTTCAAATTTTACCTCCCTTCAGTTTTAAAAGTGGGAGGGGAACATTGATCCCCCCCCTTTTTTTTAAAATCCCAAAGCTTTAATAATTTGGTTTACTGAATTCGTAAATACGGTAAAGTACATCTTTATGAATAGGAACTAATAAAGCATTAATTGTAGTAGATAAAGGTACTTCCATTCCTACCAAAACATATTCAAGTTCCCCGGTTTTTGCATTAGTAACATATTTTAAGGTGTTCATAGTGGCACCTTTGAGAAAACCCTCCAATTTCCCAGAAGTTAACATAATTACATTATGTTGCTCAGCAATCTCAGAAGTTGTTTCTGAGCAAATTTGAATACCTTGTAGAATTTTAACAAGTCCTGCTTCAGCCCTTAGTATGGCTTCCTCTTTAGCCATAATACGACCGGTTTGCGCATCTGGGGCATTCTCCGGTATAGTTCCTTCTCCAAAAGCAATAGCCATATTTCGCTTGTAATCTATATGATCTATTCCTCCAACCATATCTGTGGTACTATAAACTTTAGCACTTCCACCTTCTTCAGGTGCAACTATAGTTCTGCCAGCACCATCTGCTTCTCCTGTAACAATCGCTACACGACATTGAGTAAGGAAATTAGAAATTTTATTCGCTTCCCTAATCTTGCGTGCATCTTCTAGAGCAATAATAAAATTTCCTTTTATCACAGCACCTACTAATTCTTTTACTTTAACGACATAGGGATTTGCACCTATTCGAGCCGCCTGCATAGCCTCTTCCAATGTATCCGTATATTGGACTAAACCAATTTTTTCACATAAGAGAGGGTCAGCAAAAAGTAAAGTGTACACAGGTTGCTTTGCCCCTTCCTCATCAACAGTAAGTATTTCAGGATAAAGAACCACGTCAGCTTTCAATCCAGTAGCATCGATAATTACCCCAGTATATTCTTGAGAATACACACCTCCTGTAAAAATAATAATAGTCACCAGTACCAAGACCATTACCGCAATAAATAATTTCACTTTCATAAACATTTCTTTTCCTCCTTTATTTAATATTTTAAAGTTTCAAAGATTAGATAAACAACATAGAAGTCAATGATTATTATTTTAAATACTAAAATTCTAATTTACCTTTTAAAGATATAAAATCGCTATTGTAGTTCATGTACAACAAATTCCCAATCTCCTTGCCGTGTTTATTAAATAATTTTTCAAAACTCTATTTATCTCTCGAAACTTTTCACCTCCAACCATTTTATATTGGATACTTTTTGCAGCATAAGAAGGTACACAATTTGTCGGTAATTTTAAAAATTAAAGCCAATAAAACTAAAATCATTATTAACGATATTTTATCAAATAAATCAAGCTTTATATTTTCATCTCCTTTCTCTATCATTATTTCATCTATTACATTTATCTAAAATAATTTAATTACTTTCAAAAAAATAGAATTAATAATTTGTTCATCTTTGGCCAAGCATTTAATGAGAAAGAATTATCTATTTCTTCTTCGGCGGCAAGGAACGTACTGCTCCCCGACCGGCAGGTATGTATTGGTTGATTGTTTCAATTATTCCTAACGGATAGGTTATGTAACATAC
>CAZMLS010000251.1:0-2332 GCA_964567215.1 uncultured Atribacterota bacterium
ATCGGAGTGGGAAGAATTGGAAGCATGCATGCACGAAATTTAAAATTTCAGGTCTCCGGGGTAAATGTATTGGGAGTTGCAGATGTATTTGAAAAAACTGCCCAAAAAGTTGCCAATGAGCTTGCGGTCCCAATTGCTGAAAAAGATTATCACCTTTTATTGGAAAATAAGGATATTGACGCTGTTATAATTTGTTCATCAACTGATACCCATGCTCAGATTATATCTGAAGCAGCAAAAGCCGGGAAGCATATCTTTTGTGAAAAACCTATCGCTTTGGATTTGAAAAAAATTGATGAAGCTATTGCAGCCGTAGAAAAAGCAGGAGTAAAGCTTCAGGTAGGCTTCAATCGTCGTTTTGACCCCGGTTTTAGAAAAGCTAAAAAAATGGTTGCGGAAGGAAAGATAGGAACTCCTCATCTGGTGCGTATTTCTAGCAGGGACCCCGAACCACCTCCAATCAGTTACATAAAAGTATCCGGTGGAATTTTTTTGGATATGATGATTCATGATTTTGATATGGCTCGCTATCTTTTAGACCAGGAAGTGACAGAATTGATGGCAATAGGAAATTGTCTGGTAGACCCGGCTATCGGTAAAGCCGGGGATATTGATACGGCAATTGTTTCCTTAAAATATGAAGGCGGAGCTTTGGGAGCCATAGATAATAGCCGTCAGGCAGTTTATGGTTATGACCAGAGGATAGAAGTATTTGGGTCAAAAGGTTGTGTAGTTGTTGGAAATAAAAAACCTACAGAAGTAGAAGTAAGCGGAGCCCAGGATGTCAAAAGTGATAAACCGGTATTTTTCTTTATCGAAAGATATACAGAATCATATTTAGCTGAAATGGAAGAATTTATCCGTTGTATCAAAGAAGACACAGAGCCATTGGTTGGAGGTTTTGACGGAAAAATGGCTGTACTTATGGGTTATGCTGCCAAAGAGTCTCTTATTAAAAAAGGTTTTAAAAGAGTAAATTTTAATCGGTAAAATAAAAAATGAAGGTTCATTATGAATACAACAATTAAAGATGTAGCAAAATTAGCGGGAGTTCATCCTTCTACAGTTTCCAGAGTCATTAATAATGATTCTCGAATTAGTGAAAAAACTAAAAATAAAGTAATTTATGTCATTAATAAATTAGGCTATACACCTAATGCTATTGCTAGGGGATTAAAGACGAAAAGGACTAATACTATTGGAATGTTAATTCCTGATATAACCAATCCTTTTTTTGCGAATCTGGCCAGAGGCGTAGAAGATGCAGCCAGCGAAAATGGATTTAATGTTATTTTATGTAATTCAGATGAAAAATTAGAAAAAGAAAGAACTTACTTGGAAATATTGAAAGAAAAACGGGTAGATGGTTTAATTTTAGGTTCCGTTCACATTAAAGATAAAAGTATTTTTAGATTAGAAAAAATTAAATATCCTTATATCCTGGTTTCTCGTGATATTGAGGGATTGGATAAAAATTGCATCATTGTGAATGACATAGCCGGGGGGACCATGGCAACTGAACATTTGATTAAGCTTGGTCACCGCCGAATAGCCCATATTACCGGTCCTTTGAAAGTAAAGTCTGCAATAAACCGGTTAGAAGGCTATGGGATTGCCTTAAAAAAAAATCACATTGAATATAAAGAAGAATTAGTTGAAGAGGGAGATTTTAGAATAGCGGGTGGCTACAAAGCTATGAAAAAATTACTTGAACTGTCTGAGCTGCCAACAGCTATATTTGCCGCTAATGATTTAGTGGCAATAGGAGCAATGCAAGCTATACAAAAGAAAAATTATCATATTCCTAAAGATTTTTGCATTATCGGTTTTGATGATATTAAACTAGCTTCTTTTGTGTATCCCGCTTTGAGTACCATTCGTCAGCCGATGCTGGAAATGGGAGTTTTAGCAGTAAAAACATTATTAAGAATAATCAAGGGAGGAGAATTTAACCAGAAAAAAGTAATATTAAAACCCGAATTAATTGTTAGGGAATCCTGTAGAGGGTTGAATAAATAATTAAAAAAATTAGATTGTTAAATTAAAAAAGGAGAAAGAAAAAAATGAAAACAGTAACCTTACATGCTGACTGGCAGCCTAAACCAGATTTCAAATTAGGTTCGAAAGATATCGACGGAAAGCTCACTTATCTTGGAAGCAAAGTTTGGAAAAATCCGGAACTTAAAATAGTAGAGAAAGATGTTCCCAAAATTGGACCAACAGAAGTTTTAATTAAAGTTAAGGCCTGCGGGATATGTGGCAGTGATGTCCATATGGCTCAACCTGATGATGATGGTTATATCTGGTATCCGGGACTTACTGCTTTTCCGGC
>CAZMLS010000252.1:0-2328 GCA_964567215.1 uncultured Atribacterota bacterium
CTTACTACTGATTATAATATAACCATGGTCAACCAATGTCAAAATTATTTTATCTCTTCTTAAAATCCACATCTGGAAGAGCCCTCCCGTCTACTATGGTGGAGCATAGTAGACGACTTTCGCAACTTTTGTATTAGTGAGAAAACTAAAAAAGTGTATTAAGAATTGAAAGGGGTAATTGGGTCTGTTAAGAAAATGAATCTCCCCGCAGCAGAGTTACGGGGAATTAAACCCTAAGCGATTAAAAAAACAGAATAATTCTTATAATAAACTTATCGAATTATTGATATTGAGCTAGTACAAGTAAATATTATCAAAAATATGTTAAAAATAAAGAGCGAGCACTAACTTAAAATGTATGCTCTTAATGGGGAGCATTACACAAACCAGTAGATCCTATATAACCTATTCTGCATAAATTAAAAGCATCTAAAAAGCTAAAGTTATTTATACAAATAATTTTAATTAATACAGTTAAAATAATTTCCATTGTTTACCATTATAAAACCAAACCAATACTACCTCAAAAACTATTGACAGAACTAATGCTGAAGCATATCAGTTTTTATTATTCTATAAACTTATCTTTTACTTCTCCGAATTCTACCCCTTTATCGATTACAAAATCCCTAACAGAACCTGACTTTTTATCAGGTACCTTAAAACCGGTAACCTCTTCAAATTTCTCTTCGGTTATCCCGTAATCCAGCAATTCCTGAATGGTGGTGCTGCCAGTCACTTTAAATTCTTCAGCTTCTTCTACAACTACCTTGAAGAACTCCGAAGCGGTTAAATATTTACTATCCAGATATTCCAATTTAAAAGTATGTCCCTGCCAATATTCTTTTTCTTCCCCAGTCAGTTTATCATTTTCTATCAGATAATTAACGGTCTTTTCCGGCAAATAAAAGGTTTCATCAGAAACATAGGGAATTTTTAAATAAAGGGAGGTAAATACTTTCACAGTATCCGTCTCAACAATGTATTCTTCTTCTTCTAGTTCTACTGGTGCAAATATTTCTTTCATATCTTTTAGTTGAAAATATTTCGGATCGGTATCCGGCCTTAATCCAAAAGCTTCTATAACCGAAGAAGGCGGTAACTTATAATATTTTTCAATCTCCTCCAAGGTGTGCGAGCCCCGCGTACCAGAGATATCATATACCCCTTCTACTGTCTTTCGGGGGCTTTTTATCCTGGTGGTATTATAAAGATCTAATTCGCTGGCTAACAGAATACCTCCACCAATTATAATTGTTATAGCTAATAGGATATGTATGCTCTTTATCTTCATTTTGCCCCTCCTGAAATACTTTCTTTAATCTTATCTCCGGAATCCTTCTCGGAATCTTCTTTAGGATTCTTTCTTCCTAAAACAGAAAAATTTAAGGTGTTGTTAACCGGGCAGGTAATTTCATCAGTACACAGCATACAGGAGATACATTGATGATTAGAGATAATTCTGGAAGCTGAAACATTGATATTCATCGGACAAACCCGGTCGCAGGCCTTACAATTTATACAGGTTTTTTCATTCCTTTTTAGTTTTACAATTCTAAAGAAATTAAAAATCCCTAATAATGCTCCAAATGGGCAGAGATATTTACACCAGGGTCTTTCTACAAATAGAGAACCAATCAAAGTCAGGCCAAGTACCAATAAGGATAATCGGGTAACCTCACTGGACCAGATATTAAAAAGGGCAAAATATGGATCAAAATTAGAAAACAATAATTTTCCGGATATAGCAGTATTGACTACTACCAACATTAAAATTATATATCTGAGATATCTTAAGGGCTTATCTATCTTAGAAGGAACAAAAGTATTATATCTCTTCTTAAATATTTTTCTGCCAATCTTGCCCACAAATTCCTCAACTGTCCCAAAAGGACAAATCCAACCACAAAAGACAGGACCAAAGAGTAAGGTTAGGCCAAGAACTAACCACATTAAAGTAATTGAAGATTGATGAATGTTTTGAACAAAGGCTCCTTCAGTTAAATAGGTGTAAATGGTTACTACTCCTCCGAAAGGACAGACCGCATGGAGAGAAGGGCTTCCTATCAACAGGGGTACCAGTCCCTGCTCACTACGAAAATGATTGACACTAATTAAAGTTATCAGGGAAAGGAAAAAAATCTGAACTGCCAATCTTATTAAATGTTTATTCTTACTTTTTTTAGACATAAAATAGATGCTCCTTATTATTTTTTATTCAATTTATCTTTGCCAAAATGCTTTTCTTATAAATTACAGCTCCCCTGCTATACAGAAGGAGAGCTGTAATTAAGCAAGTCTTATCTATACTTTTTAAGTTATTTTATG
>CAZMLS010000253.1:0-2312 GCA_964567215.1 uncultured Atribacterota bacterium
TTGTCCCTGGCAAGATTATATTTAAAACCCATCCAAAGGGAGATGTTTCAGATATTAAAGTTCCGGACCGCTGTGAATTATGCAAAGTAGGCGCAATAGGAGATTTTCTGCCTCATTGTAAGTATGTAGTAACAATCAATTCAACAGTGGGCGTAGAGGCGCTGACTTTCAATAAGCCGGTCATCAATCTGGGAGGGGCTTTTTACGAAGCTCGTGGATTAACTTATAGAGTCACTAATGATGCTGAGTTTAAAGATGGTGTAGAGTGGGCTAATAAGGGCAAGGTTGCTATTGGCGTGATCAGTGCTTTTTTGCATTACCTTTTTAAGCGGCAATGGCATAGCGGGGATCTAAATAATCCCGAAAAGATTTTGGGGTTGATTGAGGATTTAACGGAGAAGGATTAAAAATGAAGCCTAAAATTGCTATAATCTATACGACATTCCTGCGGGAGGAGTTAGCAGAGAGGACAATAAAGTCTATTGTGGATAATTGGCGTGATGATTTTGTGTTAATGATAGCTGATCAAGGGGAAAACTTTAAAAAGCTAGACTTTTACGAAAAACTATATCCAGGCAAGGCTATTGAATATACGAAACTTCCTTTTGATTGCGGAGTATCACTGGCGCGCAATGTTTTAGTACAGGAAGCAATGGATAGAGGGATAAAGTATTGCATTGTTACTGCCGATAGCATTGAGTTTACTCCTGCCACAGTAAAGAAGCTTGATTCAGCTACGGTTTTTTTAAATTCTGTTGATAAGGCGGGGATACTTGGTTTTGATTTAAAGGATAGAATCCCTTGGGAATACGATATGGAATTAGGCGAAGAGGATTTTATATTAACAAAAAATGTTCTTATGTGTATAGATATTCTAACAAGCTTGCGTGTTAAAAAATGCGATATCTGCAGGCAGTTTCTTATAGCAAAGACATGGGCTCTACAACACGTCAGATGGGATAATGATTTAAAGACAGCTGATCATGAGGACTTCTTCTGGCGCTTTAAGCAGGCTGGATATGGCGTGTATTGGACACCGGATATCGTTGCGAACTATATTAAATGCGTTCCCCATGAATATCTCTTATATAGAAAGAGGATGTATAAGGAGTTTAGAAAGGTATTGCAGAAGAAGTACAACATAACTGGCTGGGTGATATATAAATAACATAGGAGGCATGAGAATGAAAGAGAGGTCGATAATCTTTAGCACGGAAATGGTTAGAGCAATATTGGATGGAAGGACAGCTACAGGGGTGTTTATTCCAACAGAAAAAATACCTGAACAAGACCCTATTTGTAACAAATGGGTTATGAGAGTTGCTCCTAGTGGAACGGAAGGAGGTTTTATAACAGCACATGGTTTGGCTGATAAAGCATTAGGGAAATTTCCTTTTGGTCAAGACGGAGATAGATTGTGGGTTAAGGAAACGTTTTTTGCCGAATCAGATGAGTATGACTGTTGTGGAAGTGGACTACATTATAGAGCAGATGCAGACCACGACTTTAAGTGGGAACGTGCTTCTAGTATGCCTCGTGAATTTTCAAGAATTACGCTTGAGATAATAGATATAAGAGCAGAGGAGAGAACGGATAAATGGTTTTGGGTAAGAAAATTTAAGAATATAGGATAAAACAAAAGGAGAAGAGAAAATGACTAATAAAGAGAAAATAGAACTAAAAGAAAAGGTTGAAAAGAAGATAGGTGAAGAGGCAAAGTATTCAGGGGAAGGGCTAAAGAAGACTCTAGGGGAAATATCTCAGTATGCTGAGAAACTATATAATCTGATGCAACCAGGGATGGTAATAGATATTTCGTTGCCAGAACAAAAGATTGTCGTTGTTCCCGGCCAACCACCAAAAGCAAAGAGACTGCTAATTACCAGGCCACACTTGCATCTTAGTCTCAAAGCAACTCACAGATAGGAGGATAGATACAATGAGCAAGAAAGAATCCAATCCAATACCTAAGGATGCTATTAAGCCACCACCACCGCCAGGACCGCCATCACAAAGTCAAAACCAAATATTAAATTCATCGCAGAAAAGTAGCGTTTTTAAGGTGATTGATAATAGAACAAACAAAGAGATAATGGGAGCTTTTGTCTTACTGCCTGAGCATGACTCAGCAGCCAGGACAGCACTGGCAGCATATGCAGAGGCTACAAACAAACCAAGGATTGCGAGATGGATCAGAGCATGGCTAACGAACATACACAGAAAGCGATTAAAGAGTCACGACATGGAGCCCAAATAACTAATAAATATTTACGGGTCCTTCCTAGAAAAACTTTGTCTGCGGGTCAATCCAT
>CAZMLS010000254.1:0-2294 GCA_964567215.1 uncultured Atribacterota bacterium
TAAATTGAATTATCTTAACTCGATACTATATACTCAATACTCGATACTAATTTAATTGGTTAATTGAATTATTTTATTTTTTCTTTGTATTTTCTTTACTAAACACTAAACACCGATGACTAACGACTAATTTAATTTAAAAGGAGTGATGTTTTTGAAAAAAATATCTTTAACAATAGCCAGGATGATTGCCTCTGCGGCTAAGGAAAAAATTGCAAAGGATACGATAATATTGGATTTAGATCATTTGACTTTAATTGCAGATTATTTTGTTATTACGAGCGGAGATTCAAGTCCCCAATTGAAAGCAATAAGCAATTATATCATGAGAACTACAAAAAAAAGTAAAATCAGATTATTAAATTTTGAAGGTAAACCTGAAACAGGTTGGATATTACTGGATTATGGTGATGTAGTCGTCCATATATTTTCAAGAGAAAAAAGAGAATTTTATAATTTGGAATATATTTGGCAAGAGGCAAAATCAATTGATATTTAAAAAACGATAAAAATATTAGGAGGATGTTCAATGAGTGCAAGAGAAGAAGGTCGGGGAAATTGGGTTTTCGGGTTGGTATTGTTGCTTATCGGCGTGATTTTTATTGTTGAAAATTTTACTGGTATGGAAATATGGAATAAGTTTTGGAAATTTTGGCCAATTATTTTACTTATTTGGGGAATAAAAGAGATATTTCAAAATAAATCTATCTTTTTTGGTGTCGTATTAATTGCTATAAGCATTGTATTTTTAGGACAATATTTCTTTAATTTTATGTTATCCGGAAACATTTGGAACTATTGGCCTGTTTTGCTTATTGCTTTAGGCATAGACCAGGTTTTTAAATCTCTCGGAGGAGGCAGGATAAGACATAAGCGAAAAAAGGAAAAAGAGCAGGAAGAGATTTAATCAGTTGATTTTATTTTTCCACTTTTTTCATTTTTTTAATTTCTAATAGAAGAATAATAAAACCGATAATCAGGTTAAAATAAAAAAAGATAAATCTCCAGGTAGTTACAAATAATCCTAAAAGATAATGAGGAACAAAAAAAGAGAAGAGTGAAGCGAATCCGACTTCTGCGGCTCCGCTTCCTCCCGGGGTAGGCATATAGGGTAAAATGAAATAAAAAATTATTTGCAATATCAAAACATGGGCTAAATTAAATTTTACTCCGATTCCCCAAAGAATTAAGGGGGCAATGGTAAAAAATATACCCCAAAAGATTATTGTGAAAAACATTGCCATTAATAGTTTAAGCCAATTTTCTTTTAACAGATTAAAACTTTGTTGAAATTCGTCAATCTCAATAATGATTTTATTACTCCAATATAATACTTTCTTATTTCTGAAAAAATTAGATAAACTTGGAAGCTTTTGAATCTTATGAATGATCGAGATAACTTTTTGTGGTGATTTAATTGCGCTAATAAATAAAACGATAAGTAAAAAAGAAAACAAAATAGCAGAATTTAGTAAAAGAATTGAGAAAGTATTATAATTTGTCATTGTTCTCCTGAACAAGAAGAAAATAATAGGGGTAAATACAGTAAAAACCAATGTTTTAAGGATAGGGATAATCGTTGCAACCATAGTAGCTTTTCCCAGAGGCATTTTGTATTTTATACGGTTACAAAATAGATATATTTGAGTTGGTAAGGTACCTGAAAAAAAAGGAGTGATTCCACCGGTAAAATTACTGATATAATATACTTTTGCTGCTTCAAAAATACTTATTTTTTCATTCACAGCTTCAACCGTTGCCTTAATCCTTAATGCATCGATAAATGCAGCAAATATCATTAGAGTAAAAGCTAAAATAAGATAGTTTTTATTTATCGAAGATAAACTGCTCCAGGTTTCCGAATCGGTGGTTATAAAAAAAACTATTAATAACGCGATGAATCCTATTAATAAAGAAATTGCCAAACCTCTCAGTAATTTTTTTTTATCTAAAATTAATTCATTCAAAAGACATGGTCCCTTCTTAGTTTTCGGAATAATCAGTTTGTTAATCAATTCATTTGTTATTGGCTTGCATTATTCTACGATTATAGCAGAATGGTGTAAATTAAAAAAGAATTATAACTAAATAAAACCTACAAAGGTTTTAAAAATTAAATATAGGAATAAACCATTTTCTAGTTTTTGATATATAATCGGATAAATTGTTTTCAGCTGTTAATGTTAAAATCCACAAGTATTAAAGTATAATATATTTCTATATTTATTTAAATAATAACAAAACAGTATATAGTATATGGCATTGAGTATTGAGTTAAAAAAAGGAAAAGAAAA
>CAZMLS010000255.1:0-2293 GCA_964567215.1 uncultured Atribacterota bacterium
AAATTGATTAATTGGTCAATTGAAAGAAAGGAATTTAGTAGAAAATGAAAAAAGAAATAGATAAACGGGGAGAAATCCTTTTAGAAGCTCTTCCATATATAAAGAAATTTTGGGGCAAGGTTGTGGTCATAAAATATGGTGGAAGTGCCATGAAAGACAAAGATTTAGAAAAACAGATTATTAAGGATATTATTCTTCTAAAATATATAGGTATGAAACCGGTCATTGTACATGGCGGTGGACCGGAGATATCTGCAGAAATGAAAAAACACAATAAGACTCCTCAGTTCCTTAACGGATTAAGGGTAACGGATAATGAGACAATGGAGATAACAGAGATGGTTTTAACCGGCAAAGTAAATACGCGATTAGTAGCAGAGCTTAACCTTTGTATTTCCGAAGGCCCGGGAAATGGTGTAAAAGGAATTGGGCTAAGCGGGGAAGATGCACAGCTTTTAACTGTAACACAGCATCGTTCTCTTGATTTAGGTTTTGTAGGAGAAATCGAAAAAATTAATCCGGAGATATTGTTTTTGCTTTTGGAAAAAAATTATATACCGATCATTGCTACTATTGGGGTAGACAATCAGGGAATAAGATACAATATTAATGCCGATACAGCGGCCGGACAATTGGCAATTTCACTAAAAGCGGAGAAACTCATATATTTAACCGATGTAGATGGAATATTTAAAGACTTTAAAGATACTACTTCTTTAATTAGCAGCATAAAAACTGAGGAAGCTGGAAAATTAATAAAATCAGGTCAAATACAAAAAGGCATGATACCTAAAGTAGAATCGGCAGTACATGCTATAGAAGGTGGAGTAAAGAAAGTACATTTTCTCAATGGAAAGCGTACGCACTCCATTTTATTGGAATTGTTTACAGACAGTGGAATAGGAACAGAATTTATTTCTTGATGATATAAATATCTATTGTAATCAATCAAATTAAAAATTAAATAAGGAGGTTAAAAAATTATGAATACTAAAGAATTAATAGAAAATGAAAAAAAATATTTATTTCAAACCTATAGTCAACCCGCCATGGTATTGGATAAGGGAAAGGGAATGAAAGTCTGGGATTTGGAGGGTAAAGAATACCTTGATTTTATCGGAGGAATAGCGGTAAATAGCTTGGGATACTGTCATCCTAAAATAGTTGAAGCTATTCATAATCAATCTAAAAAATTAATTCATTGTTCTAACCTTTTTTATCATGCGCCCCAAATCAATTTAGCCAAGAAGTTGGTTGAGCTTTCCTGTGGGGATAAAGTTTTTTTTGGCAACAGTGGAGCAGAAGTAAATGAAGGTGCAATCAAATTAGCAGTAAAATATTTTAAAGATCAAGGCATAGATAAGCACAAAATAATATATATGGAAAATTCTTTTCATGGTAGAACGATTGCTACGCTGGCAGCTACGGGCAAATATAAATATCAGAAAGACTATCTTGCTCTTTTACCGGAATTCAAACAGGTGACCTTTAATGATTTAGATTCCGTTAAAGAAGCGTTTGATGAAAAAGTAGCGGCAATTTTAGTCGAACCAATTCAGGGAGAAGGCGGAATTAATATCGGGACATCGGAATTTATCGAAGGATTACGAAAATTTTGTGATGAAAAAGGGATATTATTAATTTTTGATGAGATTCAGTGTGGTATGGGAAGAACGGGAAAGATGTTTGCCTATCAAAACTATAACGTGGAACCGGATATCTTAACCATTGCAAAATCCTTAGGAGGAGGTATGCCTATTGGAGCCATCATAGCGAAAGACTTTGTGGCTTCTGTTTTTAAGCCGGGAGACCACGGTACTACTTTTGGCGGAAATCCGGTAGTTTGCGCAGCAGCAATTGCTAATTTGCAGGTTTTAGAAGAAGAAAATTTATTAGCAAAATGCAAGAAAAAAGAAAAATATTTCAAAAACAAATTCGAAGAGCTAAAAGAAAAGTATTCTGAATATATCAAAGAAATAAGAGTAATAGGTTTAATGATAGGGCTGGAAGTTGAAAAAAATGGTCCGGAAGTCGTAAAAAAATGTATTGAAGAAGGAATATTGATGAATTGCACAGCGGGTAATGTGTTACGTTTTCTTCCACCCTTAATTGTTGAGGAGAAAGAAATTGATTATCTAATAGAAATTTTAGATAAGATTTTTGAAGATATTACGAGCAAAAAATAAACCCCTGCTTCGGCAGGATCAAAAAGGAGAAAAAATAAAATGAAAAAAATGAAAAAAGTAATTTTGGCTTATTCCGGAGGGTTGGATACTTCAATAGCCATTAAATG
>CAZMLS010000256.1:0-2283 GCA_964567215.1 uncultured Atribacterota bacterium
AATTATCTGATGCATTCAACCATTTTCGCAGATATTTTACCTTGTGATAATTCTACAGAGAATCTATAAACGGGCTAGCAATAAAGAATATTTTAAAAGTGATAAAATAGTAAAAAATATTCATAGATGTTAAATAAATAAACCCGCATTAAAAATAAGGGAAAGTTTTAACAGTGAGGACCCCTTGAACCTGCCAAAGAAGGCAATGTCTCAATTCCTGAAATTACCAGGATATATGGTATTTTATCGTCACAATAGAATAGTAGAAAATATTTATTTTGAAAGGAAGAAATAAATGTTAAAAAAGCTAATCAAAAATGGATATGGAATCAAAGAAGACCTAAATTGCGCAGAAACTATATTGTATGGTGCTAATCAAGTTTATCATCTCGGTTTAAACCCGGATTCTTTAAAGCTGTCAGCGCCTTTGGCGGAGGCATGGCTATCGAAAGTGTTTGTGGTGCATTGACAGGATCTCTGATGGTTTTAGGAAAACTCTTTGTTCCAAGTGTTGCACACAAGCATCCGGAAATAAAAGAATTAAATAAAGAATTGTTTGATACTTTTAAGGTTGAAATGGGAGACATCTTTTGTAATCCATTAAAGGGTAACTACCATACAGAAGAGAATAAATGTAAAGACGTTATTTTAAAAGTAGCGGAAGTACTAGATAAGATAGTTATAAGGGAATTAAATAAATTGCCAAAAGAGCAAGCTAATAAAGAATAAAGAATAAAGGGGTCAGGTCTCAACATTTGACACTTAATTCTTTTTTGTTTATTAGATAATTTACCTTCTCCATACCAATATTTTGTTGGATTAATTTTAAGATTACAATGTCAAAAATTAATTAAAATATTCATATAAAAAATGTTGACACAAAGACTTTTTTGCTGTATATATGTCATTATAAATGGTCGATAAATTTGCGGATTTGTTTCTCCAGTTTACTAATTTTTATAGAAAGTGAGGTGATCTTAATGCCTGGAAAAAAAGATAAAGGAAAAGGTAAGGATAAAGGTAAAGATAAAGGAAAGGGAAAAGGAAAAAAAGATAAAAAAACCAAATAGCAATACTAAACAGATTTCCTATCTAACTGCTACTGGATAACCAATTCTACAAAAAATAAATGTTTAGTCAAAGCCCTAGCCATTTCGCGGTTTTAGGGCTTTATTTATTTACACAAAAAAAGAAGGTGTTTTTAAAAGAATATAAGGGGTCTCAACATTTGACATAACTTATTTAAAGAAAGAGGGGTTTCACAAGTTCACAAAATTAAGATCATTGAAGAAGTCACTAAAATAGAAATGGAGAAAATAAAAGGAAATTTAAAAAGTAAATAAATATCAGACATTAGAAAGTTCTATATTAAAAAGTTAAAAAAGTATACAGATGTACCTAGTAAAGAGATTGCCGATTTGCTAGGGATTGGAAACTCAACGGTAACCAATGTGCTAAGTGGAAGTATAAAGATAACGATTTCATGATAAAATCGAGCATAGAGATTGACAGAAATATGAACTTGTGAAGCCTGACCCCTCAGCACTTTCTTTGCACTACATAACAAAGTTTTACCGAATGAGATAAGCTCTCATACATTTCTTTAAGAATGCCCGATAGAATCTTGTTATATATGGATAGATTTTCAAATAAGCTTCTTAGTAAGAAATGTTCCTGCAATAAAAAAACCCTTTCAACTTAAAAGCCGAAAGGGTTTTTTAAAAAAGTTACCACTAATTAAAAACTAGTAGCTTCTTCGGTTGTTACCATAATCGCTTCTTGGTTTGAAGGGTTTTGCTTCGTCTATCTTTAATGGGCGACCATTAAAATCAGAATCATTCAAAGCTGTTTTAGCTGCTTCAGCTTCTTCAGGCGAAGACATTTCCACAAATCCAAAACCTTTGCCTTCAATAATCTTAACACTTGAAACAGTGCCTTGAGCATTGAAAAGTTCTTGCAATTGTGCTTCAGTTACTGAATAACTTAAGTTTCCTACATAAAGTTTACTACCTTGCATCTCTTTTCCTCCTTTTAATTTTTTCTTTAGTAACATTTTATTTAGAGGTAAAATAGAGCAAGATATGGTTGAATGTAATCTCTTTATAAATATCACTTAAGACTAACCTATTAATAAGGTAAATCTCCTTAGGTTATATATTATTTTTTAAATAACCCGGTTACTTATTGATAAGCAACTAACTCATTATACATTAAATATATAAATTATCAAATATTTTTTTGGACTCAATATATTACCCATTGAAACGTCTTTATTATTTAACT
>CAZMLS010000257.1:0-2273 GCA_964567215.1 uncultured Atribacterota bacterium
TTTTACAGGAATATCCGCCTGTATTGGACCTAAGGTCAATGCACCAAAGCATAGCTCGGTTACTTTAATTCCAGTTTTTCCTAAAGAATATTTTTTCATATTTTAAGCTCCTCTTTCCATGTATTCTTTTTATTCTCTTAATATTTCTATAACTCTTTTTAAGGTGTCATCCTTACCAACATTTCCAGGAAAAATAATGTAAGGCAAACCGGGAAAACGACTTTCAGAACCTAACTTCCAAACAGGAATTCCTGGTTGAATTTGCCCCATAGCCATGGCTCTCTTTACGTTCAGACCTTTTACTCCAATATCACTTGAGGTAATACCTCCTTTTGCTACCAGAAAGCTTGGCTTTATTGTAAGGTCCTTAATTACTTTAGTCAACCCTTCTGAAATGCGTGAAGAAAAAATTAAATATTTGTCACTGTTCTTATTTTGAAAATCTTTTTTATAATATTCTCTTGAAGTATAGACACAAACATCTTTCCCTAAATTAAAACCCTTTTTAATTTCAAATTTTACTCTATCGATTTCTGCACTTAAAGTCTTTTGTGTTCTTACCTGACTAACATCCCATTCCACCCATTTCAAATTAGAGAGTTCTGCTAATTTCTTCATTTGTTGCGTTGTTTTTTGTACATAAGAACAAATAAAAATTAATCCTGGTGTAGAAGGTTTCCCTTTTGGATATAAAGTTTTCTTCCTTAATAGAGGTTTTGGATTAATTCCACCAATTACTTGTACAAAGGAAGCTGCGGTACGAAAAAGAAATTTTTTTCCTCTATTGATACTTTTGGATAAAGCCACTAAAAATATTTTTAAATCTGTATAATCTACTGCATTTATAATTATTTTATTAAAATTTTTTATTTCTAATAATATGTCTAATATTCCTTTTATATCTTGTTTTCTTAACATTTTTAATGGAATACTTGTAACTTGATTTACAGAAAATTGCCCTTCCGTTTTCTCTTCTATCCATTCTTTTAGATTGGAAGCCTTATATCCAAAAACCGCATCCCGGGCAAATTCAGTCTGACCCACCGGCACCAATATATCTCTTTCTTTTACATAATGAATATCACTAAAAGTAAATCTTCCGCCTTCCAAAAAAAAAGGAATTATTATTTCTCCATCTATTTCTCCTTCTTTTTTTAATTCATTATAAATTACACTGGTTTCTAATGGATAATGCCCTCTAAGTGTAGAATCGCTTCGTGAAATAAGCAAAAACTTTATTCCCTCTTCCGCAGCTACCTGTCTCAAATCCTTGACCAATCGCTTATGGAGACTTTGGGTTTTATTAGAGGTTAGAGCTCGTGAATTTGTAAGAATATATATTACTTTATGTTTATCTTTAACCATTTCTTTCAAAACAGATAAATTCCAGGAAGTATAAATCGGGACTGAGTGAACTGTTTGTATACCAGTAGGGTCATCATCTAAAACAATAATTTTTTCCTTTATTCTTTCTACTGCATCTAACCATTCTTTATTTATTTTATTTTTGGAAATAGGTAAGGGAAGTTGGGTTAATAAAATCATTCCAGTTTAAAGATTTTTCATTCATTTTTTTTAATCCTATTTTATAATTAAAAACAAAAAGGAATCAAATTATTATTGATTCTTTTATAAATAAATGATTACTCATATTATATTAGATTACACCAAACGCATGAATACATTCCCACATTTTATTCATATAAAATCTATGTAATCCTCTTATTTAATCTGAGTAATCATCCACAATAATTGTTTTACGTATTACTTGAGGGTCTTTAAATTTATCTTCGGCATCTGTTAATTTTGAAGAAATACTCCAAACAATTGCCCCTTCCGAACCGGCTTGAAACCAGTGCCAGGTATCTGGTTGAATAATATATTGATCACCAGGTTTTATAACTATTTCATGCCAGACATCTATATATTTTTTTCTATGAAAAGGAGGATTTGCTTTTGGATTGCTGGTAATATTTCCAGGAATTACTAAATAAAATTCCCCCCATTGACCTCTAATAACTTCAGTTTTCCCCGGATAATTTTCTTTTTTAAAGGGTGGGTGTTTATGTTCAGGGAAAAATAGATTTGGTTTCAAAACAAGTAATTTTGCCCCCACCCATTCCGTATTAAACAAGGAAAGAGCATGGAGGCCGGTGGTATCAAATTCATTCAAGCCAAGATCAGCAATTTCAATAGAATTAATTTCTTCATCTTTGACAGGGAAACCAGTTTTTTTTATAAAATTCCATGCCCAATTATGTGATTTTTTCCAC
>CAZMLS010000258.1:0-2238 GCA_964567215.1 uncultured Atribacterota bacterium
GTGAAAATATTGATTTTAACGGGATTGGATTCTATGAGAAGAAGAATTTTCTGCACCTGGATGTCCGGCCTACCAGGAGGGTAAGGTGGAGGGAATGAATTAGTCTTTAGTGAATAGTGAATAGTCGTTAGCCAGAAAAAACAAGAAATTAAAAACAAGAAATGTAAAAAAGATAGCGGATAGAGGGAAAAAGACGGGGCGGATGAATCCGCCCCCTACAAAGAACTGAAAGGAGTGGAAAAATGGATGTTAAAACATTGTCTGAAGTGATTGCTAATCAGGGGTTCCCTATCGCCTTGTCGATACTCTTGATCTTTCGAATAGATAGGTTTATGCAGGAGATAGTGATTGCCCAAAAAGAGGGATATCGGCAGATATTGGAAAATACTAAAGAGATACACAATACGATTACCAGCTTGAATCAGCAGAACCGGGAATATTATTCTCTGCGTTTTGGGGAGGTGCAGAAAGAATTGACCGGGATGAAGGTGTAAAGTAGGGGGTCATATAAAGGGGTCAGGCCTTGCTGTTTCATTGGATATTTCTGGAAACATTTCTCTTATTCAAGTAGATAAACTTTGCCGTCTGGGATAATAAATCTATATTGGTCGACTGATTAAGTTAGTCTTTATTGATAAATATTTTCTCTAAAATCAACCTTTTTCACAAAAATTATTTTTCTTTTAAAATCATATTTCAATATTATTCTTACATCGCCTATTCTTAAACGATAATGCCCTTCTAATTTCCCAGCTAATTTTTTAAGATCGATTCTTCCCTCACCTTTTATAAAAAACATTCTTATTTTTGCTTCAAATTTATCTATAAGTTTATTTTTTGATATAAATTTCCATGCATCCTTTTTATATTTTATTTCCCAATTCATAATCTCAATTTCCTCGAAACAGCAATGTCTTCTTCGTCGCTTTTAACTAGATCTTTTCCATATAATTTTTCGATTTCTTTCTGTTCTTCCCCTGATACATATGGTAAAAATTCTAATTTCATTCTTATTAAAAATTCTGCTAAAGCATTTTCTATTTCATTCTTCACTATATTTCTAATCTTTTCTTCAGAAATTGCATTTGTCATAATTTAATTTACCCCCTTTAAAAATTTTATAAAATATACCAATACTATATTATTTTAAATTATAATTAGCTCTGATATTATTTAGTCTATTTCGAATCACAAACTATTAATTCTGTAACCATTTTTCTTTGCTAATACCCTATAATCTAATATTTTCGTTAACAACTCTCCGCCTCACCCCCACCTTAATCCTCCCCCCTCAAGGGGGATGAAATTAAGTAGAATTTTTTAAAATATCTTCAAGATTAATAATTTTTAGATTATCTTTAATATTTTTATGTTTTTTTATTTCTTGCTGGAGTTTATCCGGGTTGACGGTTGATATAATTACCAATTTTTTCTGAGATTTTTCAGAAAGCGCTTTAGAATATTTTTCGATAAAATCAGATAGAGTTAGAACTTCATGACCTAAGAATTTTTCTTTAGATGGATCATCGGATATAATGTCATTTAGTTTTAAGGGTGTGCTTATTCCGGCATAGTAAGTGATCTCGGCAAGTTGACCAGTGCCATAAATATTTATGGCTTCTTCTCCTTGCTGGTAGAGTTTTATTAAGTAAGCAGTAAGTAGATCTTTAGTATAATGATAATAGTGGAGGGTTTCCTGAAAACGTGTATACATCAAACGGCTGACATTTGCCATACCTTGAGGAGTGACAAGATAGAGAATTTTACGGCCGGTCATCTTTTGAGCCTTGATTAGGCCACGTTGAATCAAGTTTTGCAGGATAGAGTTAGTCAGACCCAGAGAGATGTTTAAATTGCGAGAGAGAGAACGTTGGGATAAGGACGGATTATTTTTTAGTTCTAAAAGAGCGCTAAGTTGTTTTTTTTCGGACATGGGAAAAACCTCAATTCGGTCAGCCGGTCTGCCAGTCAAAATAGTCGTTAGTATTTAGTATTTAGTAAGAAAAATACAGATAATAAATACATAGATAAAAAAACAGGTTGCAAGTTGCGAAATTATTCAATCTGCCAGTCAAAATAGTCGTTAGTATTTAGTATTTAGTATTTAGTATTTAGTAAGAAAAATACAGATAATAAATACAAGATAAAAAAACAGGTTGCAAGTTGCGAAATTATTCAATCTGCCAGTCAAAATAGTCGTTAGTATTTAGTATTTAGTAAGGAAAAAACAGAATACGA
>CAZMLS010000259.1:0-2222 GCA_964567215.1 uncultured Atribacterota bacterium
TTAGAAACAGGAGAGTTATTGCAAAAATATTTTCAAAATAACCTTGGAGAATAAAAGAGATAGAGTATTTAAACCATCTTTATTAAAAAGAGAGTTTTTTTGGATGTCATCAAGGTATATATGTGTTGATTTTTATAGTTATTTAATTAAAAACAGGAACATGATATTAGATTAAGATAGGAGGTGAAAAAGGTTTAGTTTTATACTGGAAATAAAAGAATAATTAAAATGGAGGAAAAAATGAAAGTTAGTAACAGAAAAATTTTTTTACTGGTTTCGATTTTTTTAATGATGCTTGTTCTGGTCAATATTTCTTTTGCAACAGATAGGCATACACCCGATAATACAATAGCTGCAAACGGAATGGTGGCTGCTGCTCATCCTCTGGCTGCTCAAGCCGGTGTTGATATACTGCAAAAGGGTGGTAATGCTATTGATGCAGCTATTGCAACTGCTTTTGCTTTAAATGCTGCCGAACCAAACGCTTCCGGGATTGGCGGCGGTGGATTTATGGTCATTCGTTTTGCCAAAACAGGAGAAATCGTTGTCGTGGATTATCGTGAACATGCCCCTGCTGCCGCTACTAAAGATATGTATGCTTCTGAGCAGTCAAAAACAGAAGGCTGGTCAAAATTGGGCGGTAAGGCAGTAGCTGTTCCCGGTACCCTCATGGGTCTTAAAACTGCTCTGGAAACCTATGGAACTATGACTCTCGCTGATGTCATGAGTCCCGCAATAGCTTACATGGAAAACGGGTTTGAAATTACCGAAACTTTTAGCGGGATGATTAAAAGTAATTTTGATAAATTAAATGACTGGAATGATCCTTCCAAGATTGCTTATTTAAAAGACGGGCTTGCATTAGAAGCCGGTGATATGCTGGTACAATCCGATTTGGCAAAAACCTACCGGGAAATATTAGATAAGGGTATCGGATATTTCTATGGTGGTGAATTAGGTCAAAAAATTGTAGATGCCGTACAGGCACAAGGTGGAGGCTTGAGCCTTCAGGATTTAAAGGATTACAAACCTTACATTCGTAAGCCTATCGCTGGAAGCTATCGGGGATATGATATTTATTCCATGCCTCCTCCAAGCTCAGGTGGTACTCATCTCATTCAAATCCTGAATATTATGGAAAACTTTGATATTGCCAACATGAATTATCATGGACCTACTCATGTTTCTGTTATGGCTGAAGCGATGAAGATGGCTTTTGCAGATCGTTCAAAATACATGGGTGATCCTGGATTTGCTAAAGATATTCCTTTAAAGGGTCTGACTTCTAAAGGATATGCTACATTTTTAGCAGACCAAATAGATATTAGAAATCCGATGCAAGAAATATCTGCCGGTGAGCCTACTCTATATGAACATGAAAGTACCAGTCACATCTCGGTCATTGATGCTGAAGGTAATGTGGTTGCACTCACTCAAACCATTAATTATTTCTTTGGATCAGGTGTTATTGTTCCTGAAGTTGGAATTATTATGAATAATGAGATGGATGATTTTTCTAAAAGTCCTGATTCTCCTAATGCCCCTGAACCGGGCAAAATTCCTCTGTCCAGTATGTCACCGACTATTATAGAAAAAGACGGAGAACCCTTTATGATTTTAGGTACTCCGGGTGGAACCAGAATATTTACAGCTATGGTTCAAATTATCTCTAATGTCATTGATTTTGGTATGGGAATGGATGAAGCCATAGAAGCAGCTCGTATGCATTGTTATACTTCAGGAGGAAAAGCTCAATCCATAAGAGTAGAAAGCCGTATTCCAGGTATAACTGTAGAAACACTCAAGGTTTTAGGTAATGAAGTGGATGTTAAAGGATCACATGATCTCTATTTCGGTGGAGCTCAAGGTATTCTGTTGGAAGACGGTGTTTTGTTTGGTGGCGGAGATTCACGTCGTGATGGTGTAGCTATTGGGTATTAATAAATGCAAATAGCTATTATCAGAAATTAACTAAACGCATGATTGACCCTATGACCTATTATTTATAAAATGCCATGGGGTCAATCATATATCTAAAATGTATCACTGTCAGTCTAATCACTAATGACAAAAAGGGGAGGTAAATATATTGCTTGGAATTGAATTGCTTTATTTTGTTGTAATGGTGGGGATATTTGCTTTATGTTGTTTTAAATTTAAATTACCGGTTGGAGTAGCTATGGCTATTTCTGCCATTTCCGGATGTCTGGTTGCCGGGTTTG
>CAZMLS010000260.1:0-2206 GCA_964567215.1 uncultured Atribacterota bacterium
AATCAGGCGGTCCCACTTCGGTAATAAATAATAGTATCAGAGGAGCAATTGATGAATTAATTTCCTCTAAAGAGGTTGATAAAATATATGGAGCAAAAATGGGTATCCTTGGAGTTTTAAAAGAAGAATTGATAGACATCTCTTCTCAGGAGCCTCAGCAGATAGATTTATTAGCGGATACCCCATCTGCTGGTACAATCGGCAGCTGCCGATATAAAATAAAAAATGATGAAGATTTAGCCCGTATTATTGAAGTTTTTAAAAAGCATAATGTGGGATATTTCTTTTATTGCGGAGGCGGAGACTCCATGGATACAGCTAATAAAATAAGTGAATTAGCCCAAAAAGAAAATTTAGAGCTGATTTGTACTGGCATACCTAAAACTATTGATAATGACGTAGGAGGACCGTTGCAAGTTGATGGAACATTCGCAGTATGTGATCATGACCCGGGGTATGGGAGTGTAGCTCGGAATTTAGCTATCAATATAATGGAGGCAAACGAAGAAAATAAAGCCAGCTATACCAGTGACCCCGTTTTGATAATCGGAGTAATGGGGAGAAAAATTGGTTTTATTCCGGCAGCAGCACGGTTGGCTGATCCCAGAAGAGAAATACCCTTACTAATAATTTTACCGGAATCTCTATCAAAAGATGACTATCAAGGTAATTTAGAATTTATTACGGAAAAAGTTAATGAAAAATTAAAAAAACAGAAAAGGTGTATTATAGTTATTGGAGAAGGGGTAAATGTAGGGGATTTAGGAATACTGCGAGATAGTTTTGGTCATGCCCAATTTAGCGCTTCTGAAAATACAGTAGAGCAGGTATTGATTAATTACCTTAACGGAACAGACAGAAAAGATAATCAGGGAAGGGCGCAGAGTAGGTTAATTGTTAAGGGGATTGCGCGCTCGGAAAGACCGGGTACTCGCCAGAGACGGGAGATAGCCTATGCATCTGAAATTGACAAAGAAGAAGCTTACCAAGTAGGAGTATATGCTGCCAAAATCGCTTTATCCGGAGAAAATGGTTTTATGTCGACCATCATAAGAAATCCTGGTTTACCTTATAAAGTAAATTATGATAAAATACTTTTAGATACTGTAGCAAATTCAGAAAGGGAATTTCCTAAAAAATGGATTGCTTCCAATAGAGTAGATGTAACTGATGAATTTATAAATTGGGCATTACCTCTTATTGGAACTTTACTTCCTCAATTTGCAAAATTTAAAGAGATATATATTGCTAAAAAATGCGGAAAATATATACCGGTGGGGTATAGAAAGTAAAATTCGTATCTCGTATCTCGTGAATCGTATCTAGTAAAGAAGAAGTTCGGATGCCAGAAGTAGGGGTTCGATTCATCGAACCCGCAACCCGGGTCGAATAAATTCGACCCCTACAAAAAAAATCTAAAAATAGATATAGAATTTTTATTTACTATACGCTAAACCCTACCCGCTGTACGCTAATATCAGAAGGGAGTTAGATTATGGCATTGCCAAGACTTACAGAAAAGCAGATAAAAAAAGATCCGGAGCAACAGTTAAGAAATTTTAGAAAGACCAAAGATTTTTTAGTAGCCATTGATACTGATGGTTGTGTTACTGATAATATGAATGGAAAACAGATGCTAATTTTCCACCCCCAATTTATGGAATTTTATCAGTTATGGGGAATTGAGTCTTATTTTAGAGAAGTTGCGGAATATTATAATCTTTTTTCTGTGGACAGAGGGTGTAATAGATTTATTGCTATCCAGCTTACTCTTGCCGCACTTAAAAACAGAAAAGATGTTCAGCAAGTATTAGAGGAAAGGCATATAAAACTACCGGATACAAAGTCTTTGAATGAATATATTGCCTATACCAGGGAGAATAAATTGGGGTTAGGAAATCCTAGTTTAGAGGAATTTCTCAATCAAAATCCCAAGGATTTTGCTTTGTATAAACTTTTAGGCTGGAGTGAAGCCGTAAACAGAATGTTTCCTCATATTTCTGCCAAGATTCCTCCTTTTAATGGGGTAAAAAATTGTTTAGAGTTAATGGCTCAACATACAGATATATTAATTGTTTCTAAGACTCCTTATACAGATTTAGCGAATTATTGGGAAGACCAGGGAATTGCTCAATATGTTCAGATTATTGCCGGTCAGGAAATGGGGTCAAAGGGACACCATATCGAAGTAGCTAAAAAGGCCGGT
>CAZMLS010000261.1:0-2205 GCA_964567215.1 uncultured Atribacterota bacterium
TATCTCGCATCATGATACTCCCGGAATAAGGATATTTTCTTTACTTCATTATATCTATCCCCGTATAAATAAGGCAGTATATAAAACTTTTCAATTAATACGTGATATGTCAAATTATTGTCAAAAATCAAAATATTCTTGTTAAATATTATTTACTTCACTAGCGTATCATAAGTTCGTATAGCATCCAAGTCTTAGTAAAAAAACCACCTGCTGAGCAGGTGGTTTCTTAAGGATAAATAAATATTATTTTCAAGGAAAATTAGGATTGATTTTTAAGACAGTATCTGACCCTTTTCCTCTTTGCATATATTATCATCCTTGACAGTTTGTCATAAGTTGTTGTAACATAAAAAAAGTAGAATTTAAGTAATTCAATGGAGCTATCAGATGAACGTTTATATTATTTCTCTAACCTGCCAAAGAAATCATTTACCAACGTCACTGTGACTCCACATTAAAATATTTTAATCAATAACTAACAAATAAAAATAGATTAGGAGGTTATTAAATATGTCATTCAGTACATACAATGCTTCTACGACCAACAAAACAAAACTTAGAACTCCCAAAGACTACTCACCTTTTTCAGGTATGTGTTCGGTTTGCACGGAAAACTGCCAGGGACCTTGTGAAATCGGTCGTTCTGCAGTGAGGGGCTCCGAATTGTTATATCCCTCAGAACGCAGCACTTCACAAACAGCATCGGAAAAAGACTATCCGGTTGATTTTTCACATTTCAATATTAATGGACGCTGCTTTGGTTCTTTTGGAACTGAACCGGGAAAAACAGCCTACGCAATGGCTAATTTAAACACTGAGTTAGGAAATGGAAAATTCAAACTCCAGCTTAAAGCACCTTACGTCTTTCCTGCAATGGCAAAGCTTAACTGGAAAGGCTATTACACAGGTGCAGCACTTTCAGGTGTTATCGCCGTGATTGGTGAGGATATGCCTACAACTGACCCAAATACAATCATCAAAGAAGGAAAAGTAGTCCATCTTCCCCGATTACAGGAGATGTTTGATTCTTTTTACAATTATAACCAAGGGTATGGTGCCCTATTTTTACAAGCAAACGTAGATGACGAAAGACTAGGATTATTGGATTACGCTATTGAGAAAATAGGCTTTGAGGCAGTTGAGCTAAAACTCGGCCAAGCTGCTAAAGGCATTCAAGGGATGGGAAAGATTCCTTCTCTGGAAAAAGCCCTTCAACTCCAAAAAATGGGATATGAAATATTCCCTGACCCAAGTGAAGCGGCTATTCAAGAAGCATTTAAAAAACACATGGGTCCTCCTTTTTACAAGATCGGTCGTTTACCCGAATGGCAAGAAGAAACTTTTATCCATCGTGTTAAAGAACTTAGAAGCAAAGGTGCTAAATATATTTCTATCAAAACCGGGCCATTCAGGCCTGCTGATTTAGCTAAAACGATGATGTTTGCATCTAAAGCAGGAGTAGACCTGGTCACTGTTGATGGCTCAGGGGGCGGCACCGGCAATAGTCCGATTCACATGATGAATGAATGGGGATATCCAACGGTATATCTGGAAACTGTTCTCTACAGGATATGTCAAAAAATGCAAGAAAAGAAAATTCAATGTCCCACCATTGTCATGACAGGTGGATTTGCTTTTGAAGATCAAATTTTTAAAGGATTGGCTCTTGGTGCTCCTCACATTAAAGCTATCGGTATTGGAAGAGCAGCAATGGCCGCTGCCATGGTCGGTGAAACAGTGGGGAAGATGATAAAAAAAGGTTCTGTCCCGTCTGACCTTTCTAAATTCGGACAAACAATTCCCGAAATATTCTGTGGTCTTTCGGAACTCAGAGCAAGGTTTGGTGATGAGGTAAATAATATCTCAACCGGAGCTCTTGGTGTATTTAATTACGTAGAACGAATTAATACCGGCTTGCAGCAGCTGATGGCTTTGTGCAGGAAATATCAATTGGATTCCATTACTCGTGATGACATCATTCCGCTAACCGAAGAATCAGCAAAGGTCACCGGATTGGCACGTATCATGGAATTGGATTTAGAAAAAATTGATGAGATGATAACACATTAAAAATGATTTTTAGTTATTGACAAATCAATTTTCTAAGTTATAATGCAAGAGTACGATAAGCTTGTTAAATGAGACCGGGATGCCGGTCGATAAAAAGTCTCCTTTTTTAGGAGACTTTTTATTTTAAAGAGG
>CAZMLS010000262.1:0-2191 GCA_964567215.1 uncultured Atribacterota bacterium
CCAAGAATAGCACGAGTCGTTGCAGCGGGCTACCCGCACCATATCACTCAAAGAGGGAATTATTAGGAATAAATAGGAACAGACACCCATTTTCTTAGACAATTAATATTTTACTTTTAAATTAAATAAATAGAGAAGCTGTGCCAGGTTAATAATTCGGTAACCTTTAGCGGAAAATCTGTAGGGTCTGAGGAGTTTCTTAACCGGATGGTTGAGGCTTTAAAAAAAATTAAACCATAAAAAATAAAATCTGTTATTCTTTTGACAAAGTAAAAGCAGGGCATAAACCAGAACCAATTATGTAATTTGATTTAAATTAAGGTATCCGGCAGATGATAGAGATAATTTATTAAGAATATACTGGATTCCCGCTTTCGCGGGGATGACAAAAGCCTTTGTTTACAAGGCTTTCAGACCCCCTTCAGGAATGCCTTAAAAACGCACGGAAAGTGCCTTTAAACGGGCCTCATTTTTCTAAAAATGGCAAATTTGACCCCCTTTTTTGGCCTATTTTTATCTTCTTCAAATTAGGAAAACCTTATAAATAGCCACTTTTAGATTTAAAAGAGTTAAATTTTAGCTAAAAAAGTACCATTTTTGAGGGGTAAAAGTACCTATTTTCTAAAATTATTCAAATAAAGGCATATACGGTGATTTTTTCTTGAAACCCTTTATTTACAAGGCTTTCAGGCTCCCTTCAGGAATACTCCAAAATCACACGGAGGGTGCTTTAATTAAAATATTAGGTTGATATGTCGACTAATAGTGTGTATAATACAGGATGTAATCCTGTATTTATTACATAGAAGGTAGATATTATGGAAAATGAAAAAACTTTAGGAAAAATTAGTGCCAAGCTTATTAGAAAATTATATGATGAAAATAGACTTATTTTTGAAATTAATCATGCCCAAAGAATTTTAGGAAAAAGTTATAATGCTGCTACAGACTTGTTAAGCGAGTTAGTAAAGCGAAAAATAATTGTTCGACTAAAGGCAGGTAAATATTTAATTATTCCTCAAGAAATGGGGATTGGAGAGAATTATTTAGGCAATTGGTATATAGCTGGTAAAGAAATTATTAATTCTCGTAAATATTATATTGCTTTTTATAGCGCTATGAATTATTGGGGAATGTTAACACAGCCTTTGATTAAAATATTTATTGCCACGCCTAAAAGACAAATTGTACCTCGCGAAATGATAGGAAAAATGATTTTTATTACTGTGAAAGAAAACTCTATTTGGGGAATCAAAGAAGAATGGATAAACAGCAAAGAAAAAATAAGAATTTCAAATATTGAAAAAACTATTATTGATTGCTTAACTTATCCTCAATATTGCGGAGGAATTACGGAAATAGCTAAGGGTATTTGGCTGGCTAAAGATAAGCTCGATTATAAAACATTGTTAAGTTATGCTGATAAATGCAATAAAAATGTTGTTGCAAAAAGATTAGGATATTTATTAGAATTATTAAATATTGGTGACTCAAATATTATATTAGAATTAAAGAAATATATAAAAGACCGCTATGATTTATTTGATCCTACTTTATCTATAAAAAGAATTAATAAAAACAGCTGGCGTTTAATTGATAATGTAGGTCAAAAACAAATAAAGAATATAATAAGGTTTTAGGAAAATGATAGATTATTCACAGGTACAAAGATTAGCCTTAAAAAATAATGTATCTCCGGAGATAATTGAGAAAGATTATTTTATCGAACTTGTATTATTTTATTTTTCTAAAGACAGTTTTCTTTGTGAGGATTTAGTTTTTAGAGGAGGCACAGCCTTAAAGAAGGTCTATTTCCCGGAATATCGATTTTCCGAAGATTTGGATTTTGTAATCGATAATAATAAAGAAATTAATATATATGAAGAAATGATTATTCAAATATTGCAAAAAATATCTTCTGATTACCCTATAAAAATAGAGAAACGTTCTATGTTTGAAAGTGATCGATTACAATTATTTATTATATATGACATTATCCCTGATATAAGAGGTGTAAAAGAATTAAAGTTAGATATTTTACAGGATTACTATATTCCAAAACACGAAAGAAAAAGGCTTCTATTTTCGTATCCGGAATTCGAAAATAAGAATTCAGTTTTAGAAACCTATGCATTAGAGTCCGTAATATGTGATAAAATTGGAAGAATTTTGGATGTTGATGATGAACCGA
>CAZMLS010000263.1:0-2187 GCA_964567215.1 uncultured Atribacterota bacterium
TGGTTTCTTTATTATATTTAAATCCGATAACTTTCATAGGTATATGGCCTTGATCGTGATACATGACTACCGCAATATCATATTGACCACCGATGACTTTGGAAAAAATGGTATCGGGAGGCACCGGCCCATCAACGGTTATATTTTCTTTTTTCGCTTGCTCGATAGCGGGAATAATCTCTTCAAGTTCTTCGTGACCGAAAAGTCCACCTTCTCCGGCATGGGGATTTAATCCGGCTACTCCGATTTTGGGATGTTTGATTCCTAAATCTCTCAATGCCTTATCCGCCAAACGAATCACGGTTAAAACCCGTTCTTTTTTTACTAGATCACAAGCCTGGCGCAAGGAAACATGTGTAGAAACATGAATAACCCTTAAGCTTTCATCTGTCAACATCATGGCATAATCTTTTGTTTTGGTACGCGTGGCAAAAATCTCGGTATGCCCGGCAAAAGGTGAACCGGCTGCCTTAATGGCTTCTTTATGAATGGGACCGGTAACCACAGCATCTACTGAACCTTCTATGGCCAAATCAATGCCGCGATAAATATATTCTAATGAAGCCTTCCCTGCTTTTTCACTTACTTTTCCATAATTAAATTCAGCAAGTGTGATATTATTCAAATCTATTAAATCAATAGTGCCAAATTCTCCCTTGATCTCTTTGGTATCTTTAATCACATTCAACTTTAAATTTGAAGGAATAAATTTCGATGCATCATCTATAACACAACGGCTACCTATAATCACTGGTTTTGATATTTTATAAATTTCTTCATTACCTAACGCTCTTACCGCAATCTCTGCTCCTATACCAGCAGGGTCTCCTATGGTAATCGCGATAATTGGTTTCTTCATTATGGTATTTTTCTCTTTCATGATAAATCAATTTTCTCCTATTATTTATAATTTTTAAATTTAGCCATTAATTGATATAATGTATCTTCTTCGCCAAATCCACCTGCTTTAGTAATAATATTTAAATGAATATTCTCATGACATGCAAGAGATAATGGAATTCCCGGCAACATTTCATCTAAAATGGTTAAATTGGATATACCTAATTCTTTACATACCCCCAAGGCTACATCGCCTCCGGTTAAAATTAAATTCCTTGCATTGCAATTTTTTACTATCCTGGAAGTAAGTTCTCCAAGAAAAGTTTTGATCTTAATTTCTAATTCTCTAAAGCTGATATTGTATTCTAACATTAATTTTTTATTTACTAATTCTCTCTCATTGGAAATTGCATTAGTGCGTATTACCAAATCTCGTTTACCTTTTATAGACTTGATGCATTTAGAAGTATAATCATCTAAAATTCTCTCTTTATTGGAAAATATTTCTTCTAAATTAATTTTTAATTCAGTAAAGTTTACCCTATTTTTAAGATACTTTATCTGATCTTCCATTACAGTATTCCGCGAACCCGCAATCAGTATAACCGGACATTTATTATTTTCGATTTTCACTTTGAGCTTTTCATTTTTATTATTCTTGCTATGAAAATGATTAACCAGGCCCGCTGATCCTGAAAGTAAAACTGACCCATCAAACTTTAAACCACTAACGAATATATCCTTTAAATGTTCTTCATCGGTTGAATCAATAACTATTATCTTGTTTCCTTTTTGGTATAAATCTTTGATTCTGCTTATAATTGCTTCTCTCCCTTTAAGAACATCTTTTAAATCAATTTGGCCAATAGAAAAACTCGTTTGTTTTTTTAATAAAAGGGGGATAAAAGAATTTTCTCCCTGGTCTAAGTTATTGGATGAGTACTCGCTTAACCCAAGAGGTTTCTGCTGTACAATAAGATATCCTCCCACAGTAATTCTTTGGTGAGAAGGAAAACTGGGGCTAAAAATACAAATATCTTTTTCCAAAATATTCATTATTTCTTCAATCTCATTACCTATGTTTCCTCTTAGAGTTGAATCTACTTTTTTGTAAACTAAATCAGTTTTGTTAATATTCAATTTTACTAATATGCTTCTTAATTTTTCTCTTGCAGCCTCACTTTTCAATTCACGAGTTTCAGTGTCTATTACAAAAACATCTAAATCTTTTGGAATTACTATATCCAAGAGTTCGTCTTCTAATATTGAAACCATTGTGCTATAACCTTTTTTTGCAAATTGAACTCCAGTATCATTAGCACCTGTTAGATCATCTGCTATTATATA
>CAZMLS010000264.1:0-2184 GCA_964567215.1 uncultured Atribacterota bacterium
TCTCCTAAAATATATTGAGATTTAATATAAAGCGGCAAAGCTAAGGTAGAGTAGTTTACTTTTAATAATTCTGAAACCGCATTCGTATAATTTTGTTGTTTATAGTATTCCAATCCTTTTTTATAATTTTCAATATTTTTTATTAAAAAAGTATCCTGTGGATTATCTTTAGTTATCTTGGAAAGTTTTAATATTTTATATTGCTGAAATTCCAAGGTGGAAAGTTCCCTACTATCAGCAAAAATAATGCTTACTTCAATGATACTTATTCCAAAAATTATTAATAATAAAAGTAAAAATAATTTTCTCATTTTATACACTTAAAACCTTTGTTAAATATTTTTCTTTAATTATAATCTATTAAGAAATACAGGCTAAACGGATTAGAATCTGAAATTTTTTTCTTTGAAAAGTTTTACGCAAGCATCGACTGCCTTAGAATCAAAAAGTTTATTTTTATTTTTAATAATTTCCTCTAAGCATATATCTATGCTAACTGCAGGTCTATAAGACCTGGAAGAGGACATGGATTCAATAACATCCGCAATGCATATTATTTTTGCTTCCAGAAGAATCTGATTCCCCTTTAATCCCTGTGGATAGCCTGAACCATCGATTTTTTCATGATGCTGAAGAACAATTTCAGCAACCGGCCAGGGAAATTCAATTTTTTTTAATATTTCATATCCGACATTTGGATGGTTTTTTATTAAATTAAATTCCATTTCAAATAATTTTCCCGGTCTACTTACAATATCTGTAGGTAAACTTACTTTTCCTAAATCATGAATCATTGAAGAAAATTTAATTCCATCAATTCTTTTTTCAGATAGTTTCATTTCAGCTGCTATAGCTATAGCTAACTTAGCGACTCTTCCATGATGCCCTTCGCTATAAGGATCTCTTGTTTCTATTACCTTGCTAACTATTTTAACAATTCCTTCGGTAATTTTTTGTAGATTTCTATAATTTTGAGCAACTTCTGATTCTAATTGGTTACATCTATTTTTTAATTGTTCATATTGTGTAGTTTCGCTACGTATTTTTTCTAATTGTCCAGATACCCCGTATTTGTCTTTCATTTTCTTTTCCACCTTAATATAACACCTCCGAAAAATATATCTATTTTCCTTGAGAAAAATTTAAATACCCGTATTAAAGATTTTTGATTTATATATATCTATTCAACAAAATATTACAAAATCCTTTTTATAGTATAAATTTATGTTTTCTATTATCCTGTTCTTCGGATAGTTCTTGAGTAAATTATGGTTAAGAATCTATTACATCAACAATTATCTCATTTCAAAAAGAAAACCATGATGTAAAAAATCATTTTATTATACCCAGATAATCATAATATAATGATTTAATAAATATTTGTTAACTTTCTTTCCAAAACTTCTCAGCTGATAAATTTTTCTCTATATTGGAAAAAGGACAAACTGTTATGCATTTGGAACAATCGCTATTATTTTCTGTCCAGAATTCAAAACATTTTTCCGGATTTATATAATATTTTTTTACACCTGAATTATTTGAAATAGTCTCTCCTTTTACATCTGGTTTTGTTTCAAAAGAAATTGCTTTGCTTTCACAAGCTTCGGCACATTGATAACATTTTTTACAAAAATTAGTAAGTTTGGAAATAAATTGAATATTCGGTTTATCAGGTATCAAAGGTAAATCAGTAAATATTTTACAAATTCTAACATTGGAACCATATTCCGGAGTAACGAGTAAACCATTTCGTCCCAGAGCACCCAAACCGGAATCTATCGCCAGAGGAATACTTAAAGCTGTGTCATTTCCACACTGAATAGCCTGATAGCCTAAATTTCTTATAAATTCCCCTAAGCAGGAAATAATAAAAGCCATCTTAGAATATCCTAACCCTGTTGCTGCACTGGCAGGTAAAGCAGGAGTAGTAGATAAACCTACAAGATTCATCTCTATGGCTATAACTATTGCCCGGTTAATCCCCTGAGGTAAATTTATAGGATAAGAACCTATAAACTTACCATCAAATCTCTTCCCTGCATTTTTATAAATCCATTTTTCATTAATTTTAGCTATCCCTACCAGAGAAGCGCCGTAAAATTTTGTTACTTTTTTTACTTCATTAGTAAATTTTTCCAGGTTTTTAATTTCATATTTCTTTTCTCTTAATTTATACCCATACCA
>CAZMLS010000265.1:0-2167 GCA_964567215.1 uncultured Atribacterota bacterium
GTTCGGGATTTTATTTTACTTACTATTATGTCAATAGCCACATCATTTAATCCACCTTGTGGAATGACAATATCTGCATAACGTTTTGAGGGTTCAACAAATTGCAAAAACATTGGCTTCACAATATTTAAATATTGTTCAATCACCGAGTCCATAGACCTCCCTCTTTCCTTAGTATCTCTAATTAATCTTCTTATAAATCTTTCATCGTCATCGGTATCTACAAATATTTTTATATCTAATAAATTTCTAATTTTCTCTTCCTCTAAAACCAGGATTCCCTCTAATATTATGATATCCTGAGGATACACTTTTTCTATATCCTTTTTTCGAGTGTAATAAATAAATGAATATAAAGGTTTTTCAATGACCTCTCTATTAATTAATTTATTCAAGTGTTCAACTAAAAGTTCAATATCCATAGCTGAGGGATGATCAAAGTTGATTTTTTTCCTTTCTTCCAGCTTTAATTTTCCTAAATCCTTATAATATGCATCCTGCTGGATTAATACTACATTTATACCTTTTAAACTTTCGTAAATTCTACGTGCTACAGTTGTTTTTCCGGAGCCGGTCCCGCCGGCAATACCTATAACTAAAGGTTTCATGGTCAATTCCTTTCGGAAATATATCCTTCTATCATTCCCTTAAAAGTGTGAATCCAGTCCAATATTTTAAATAATTAATAATTGATTTTATCGATGAATTGTATTAATCGAATTATTTTGTTTTTAAATTTAGATCATTTAGTATTCTTATTTCTTAAGTGCTCACTGTAGGTTTTGGAAAAAATATGTTTTCCATCTTCACCTAATACAAAATATAAATAGTCTCCATCGGATGGTTCAAGAGCTGCTTTTATAGAATCAAGTCCGGGATTGCAGATTGGTCCCGGAGTAAGTCCTTTATTTAAATATGTATTATAAGGAGAATTTATCTTTAAGTCAGATTCTTCTAACTTTTTAGTTGTATTTCCTATAATATAATAAATGGTAGCGCAAGACTGTAATTTCATATCTAAATTTAATCGATTATGAAAAACAGATGAGACCAGCCTTTTTTCTTCGTAGGTTTTTGCTTCTTTCTCTATGATTGAAGCCAAGGTGATGATTTTGTCCAGCGAAAAACCCTTTTCTTCGGCCAATTTACGGATTTTATTTTGTTCAATCACTCGATTAAAATTATTTAAAAATACATCAAGCATTTTTTTTGAACCATAGTGTTTCGACACTTCATAGGTATCGGGAAATAAATATCCCTCCCATGATTTTTCCGGATTATTTACCAAATCAAGAAAAGCTTTTTCTTCTACAATCTCTTTTTTATTTAATAATTCGGCAATTTTTTGAGAATTAAAACCTTCAGGAATGGTAATTTTATACTGTAGTACCTCACCTTTTACTAATTTGTCTATGGTTTGAATTAGATTCATTGAGGGGCTAAAAATATATTCTCCGTATTTTAATTTATTTTCCAATTTGTATAGCTTAATGTATATAGTGAATACAAGATAATTATCTTTTATGATTCTGTTATCTACTAATAAATCTCTTATATTTGTAGCATTGGTTCCATCTGGAATTTGAATGATTTTTGTAATAGGTGAGTTTTCTTCTGCGGGGAAATGTATAGCAGTTAAAAATAGAATGAAGGCCAAAAATATTAAAGAAAATACGAAAAGCATTTTATTTACAAAATTCATTTTTATATCTCTTTATTAAACTTTATTCTATCCAAAAACGTTTGAAGTATAATGACTGCAGACATTTTATCGATAACTTTTTTTCTTTTTTTTCTGCTTCTGTTTCCTTTAATCAATACTTTTTCTGCAGATGATGTCGTTAAACGTTCATCTTCCATCTCAATAGGAATTTTGCAGTAATCTTTGAGTTTTTCTGCAAATTCAATTGCTTTTTTTGCTTGAGGCCCTATGGAACCATTCATGTTCATTGGCAAACCAAAAACAATTTTTCCAACATTATAATTATCAACAACTTTTTTTATATTTACTATATCCTCTTTTTCGGTTTTTGAAATAATCGTAGGTAAACCCTGGGCTGTAATTCCTAATTCATCACTTATTGAAATACCTATTCTTTTTTCTCCAAAATCTATGCCTAATATACGAATAATTCAATCCTCCAATTTACCGATTGACCGATTGACC
>CAZMLS010000266.1:0-2141 GCA_964567215.1 uncultured Atribacterota bacterium
CCCATGTCCTTATTTATTAGATTATTACTTGCTCACTTTATAGCGGACTTCCCACTACAAACAAAAGAGGTATTTCACATAAAGAGTAATACCAGGTGGGGAGTATTGTTACATTCATCCATAGTATTGTTATTTTCAACTCTTTTGTCTTTTCAATATTTAGAAAATCCCAGAGCAATTATGATTGTTTTAATAGTGTTTATAACCCATACTATTATTGATAAAGTAAAATTAGATTATTCAAAAAAAAATAATAACAATGATATTAAAATATTTATGCTCGATCAATTTTTGCATATTTCCATCATTTTTTTCTTAACATTTAATTTTAACCAGAAATATCTGCTTGTTTCCCCATTCAAAAATGCTTTTTTAGATTACTTGATAGAAATCTACAATAATGATATATTAATGATATACCTTATGGGCTATATTTTATCAGTTTTTTTGATACCTATATTGCTTCTGTATGTTCACGGTGATGTTAACGAAACCCAAACAGAAACAATAATCATAAGAAAAAAAGTTTACATTAAAATACCATCAAATGAAATAATTGATAAAATCTATCGTTTCTTTTTAACTATTTCAAGTCAACTTTTGGATGAGAGAAACATTATTCTTATATTTCTAATATTCTTAGTAGCCAACTTTTTTCAATATAAATTAAATCAAGATAAAGTTGATAAAGTATTTAATCTTAAAAGAATTTTAAATACTTCGCTGGCAATATTTATTGGAATATTATTGAAGTTTATTTAAATCCCAAAGATTTAGGAGAACCTGATTACAAATGAAGAATAGAAGCATTTCAGGGAATTTTATAACTGACATTCTATTTAAAAAAGGTTTGATTACCCCTGAAGAAATAGAAAAAATAATCAACATTCAAAAAACAACAGCTGCCGATTTACAAAAGATTATCATCCAGGAAGATATCCTTAAAAAAGATGAAATGATGATGGCTATTGCGGAAGAAATTGGCGTAAAGTATGTTAATTTAAATGATATTGAAATAGACCCCGCCATTGCTGCTTTAATTCCCGAAGAAATGGCTAGAAGACATCAAATAATTGCCCTGGACAAAGATGAAGATTTATTAACCGTTTCAATGTCAAATCCTTTGGATGTTTTCGCTCATGATGAAATAAAGATACGATTAGGATATAATGTTGATGCAAATTTATCTTATTCCGAAGATATAAAAAAGTCCCTGGATGAAATATTTGGAGGTGCAGATGAATGGGATAAAGTTATTGATAAAGTTGAAAATATTGAAGTAACGGTCTTAAAAGATGAAGAAGAAAAAGTTGATGATATTTCCGCAATTTCCAAAGGGGAAGAAGCTCCAATCATTGCCTTGGTAAATTTAATCATAGTAAGATCAGTGAAGGAGAAAGCCAGCGATATACATGTGGAACCAATTGACGAAAATCAATTAAAAATACGATACAGAATTGACGGGATATTGCGTGAAGTAATGTCTTTGCCACGGAAACTTCATATGGCTGTTATATCCAGAATCAAGATCATGTCTGAGTTAGATATCGCAGAAAGAAGATTACCTCAAGATGGCAGAATTCAGGTCACAGTCAGTGGAAGAAAAATAAATATCCGGGTGTCAATGATTCCTACTGTTAACGGGGAAAGTGCCGTTTTAAGGATACTGGATCCATCCAGTATTTTATTAGAATTAGATTTATTAGGTTTTTCCCCAAAAATGCTCCCAAGATTCAAATCATTAATAAAAAAACCAAATGGAGTAATATTGGTTACCGGTCCAACAGGAAGCGGAAAATCTACAACACTATATACTGTATTGAATATATTAAATTCTAATGAAAAGAAAATAATGACGATAGAAGACCCGGTAGAATATAGATTGAAAGGAATTAGCCAAATACAGGCAAAACCCAAAATAGGACTTTCCTTTGCAGCCGGTCTCAGAAGTTTTCTAAGGCAGGATCCGGATATTATGCTTGTTGGAGAAATCAGGGACAAAGAAACTGCAGAAATTGCCGTTCAGGCAGCTCTCACAGGACATGTTGTATTAAGTACTCTACATACCAATGATGCTCCAAGCTCAGTAATAAGATTGGTTGACATGGGGGTAGAGTCGTTTTTAATATCTTCATCTGTCG
>CAZMLS010000267.1:0-2115 GCA_964567215.1 uncultured Atribacterota bacterium
TCTTTATTTTTCTATTTTTTTTCCAATTTACTATATTTTTCTGTCGGGAACGCGCAATAGCCAAACTGTTTTCCGGTATATTTTCGGTTATAGTTGATCCGGCTCCCGTATAAGACGCTTTTCCTAATTTTACCGGGGCTACCAGGGAATTGTTGCTTCCGATAAATACGTCATCCTCAATAATTGTTGTATTTTTCTTTTCACCATCATAGTTACAGGTTATAGTTCCTGCACCAACGTTTACATTTTTCCCTAATTTAGCATCCCCTAAATAAGTTAAATGTGATGCCTTGCTTCCTTCTCCAATAATACTTTTCTTTACTTCTACAAAATTTCCTATTTTTGCATTCTTTTCAACTGTAGTTCCGGGTCGTAGATGAGAATAAGGGCCAATTTTAACACCATCTTTAATCTCGCTATCTTCTATTACCGAAGACCATATTTTTACCTCGTTGCCTATCTTTGCATTGATAATATGTGAATAGGGTCCGATTATACAATTTTTTCCGATTTTAGATTCTTTCTGAATTATTGTAAATGGATAAATAGTTGTATCCTTGTTTATTTGAACTCCTTCTTCGATAAAGGTACTTGCCGGGTCGATAATCGTTACTCCTTGAAACATTAATTGATGTAATACCCGCTGATTAATTTTTTTCGAAGCTTCAACTAAATCCATACGGGTATTAATTCCTGACATTTCAGTATGATCTTCCAGAATAATATTTCCTACTTTTAAACCTTCTTCCAATAAAATCTTTACTGCATCAGTCAGATAATATTCATTTTGCTTATTATTCGGAGTAATTTTTTCCAATATCTGGAAAAGTTTATTTTTTTCAAAACAATAAATGCCTGCATTCACTTCTTTTATCTCTTTTTCATTTCCATTCAAATCTGCTTCTTCAATAATTTCTCTTATTTCACCTTTTTTATTTCTAATAACTCTTCCATAACCCCGGGGATTCTCTAAAATTGCAGAAATCAAACTGCAGGAATATTGATTTCTCTGATGATATCTTAAAAATTTTCTTAAAGTATTTACTTTCAAAAATGGTACATCACCTGATAGGATCAAGATATTACCGGTAAATAATTCTAATAATTTTTTACTTTGAAGAACTGCATGAGCGGTTCCTAATTGCTCCGATTGTTCAGCATATTCTATATCACTACCTATTAATTCTCTAACTTTTTCTCCTTGATAGCCCACAATCATGATAGTTTTCTTCAAGTTAAGTTGATTTATTGTATCAAATATATAATTCAAAATAGGTCTGCCTGCAATTTCATGAAGAACTTTTGGCAAATCAGATTTCATCCTTTTTCCTTTGCCACCTGCCATAATAACAACGGCAGTATTTTCCATCATCTTACCTCCAGTTTATTGCCTGTAATTTAAATAATTAGTTGTATTATTTCTTTTTCGAATTTACTTATTATAATAACACATTTTCTATAAATCATAAATAGCACTAAAAATTAGTCGTTAGTCGTTAGTGAATAGTCGTTAGTAAAGAAAAGACAAGATAATTCAGTTTGCCGGTTTGCCAGTTAAAAACAGGAAATGCAAGATAAAAAGACAAGATACAAGATAATACAATCGACCAGTTGAACAATTGATTAATTCTCCAATTGGTAAATCGGTCAATTGGTTAATTGGCTAATTATATTAGTCGTTAGTGAATAGTCGTTAGTAAAGAAAATAAAAAGAATATAATAATAAATATTATTGAGAAAAACAGTATTTTTATTTTTATCTAATTACTTCACTAAATTTTACACTCAAAAAAATAGTATCGAGTCCAAGAAAAAACCAGAGAGAAAGAATGGAAAAAAATATCTTCTTCTTTTTTCCAACCCCTGTAATTATGCCCGGTATATTTGAGTACTGACCTAAAATAAAAAATTCAAGCCAGACTTCTGGTCTGACTTTTTTATATTTTTATAGTCGAAATAGGCAAAATGGCTGGGGCGGAAGGGTTCGAACCTTCGAATGCGGGATCCAAATTCCCGTGCCTTACCACTTGGCTACGCCCCAAACCAGAAAAATTATTCAATAAAATAAATAGACTATTATTTTCTAATCAGTTTCTTCTGTTGATGTTTCCACTT
>CAZMLS010000268.1:0-2110 GCA_964567215.1 uncultured Atribacterota bacterium
ATGAGGGTCTTTCCGATTTTACGTAAATCTACACGATGGGTGTGACCATAAATGACTACATCGTATTTTTGGCTTTTTGCCAAAGAGTCGATTAATTTTTCTTTATGAAGTATGATAACATTTTTATTATCTATTTTTGCTATATAAGGTGCTGTAAATAGTTTTCCTATGTCCTTAAATTTTTCTCGAAGGTAAAGCTTATCTCCGTCGTTATTTCCGAACACACCCGTAAAAGGGCAGTTTAAATTTTTAAATTCCAAAGCGGTAAAGGGGGAGACGAAGTCACCGGCATGTAGAACTAAATCCACTTTTTTTTGATTAAAAATGTCTACCGCTTTTTTTATCTGAAGTAAATTATCATGGGTATCAGATATTATTCCAATTTTCATTTTTTTTAACCTCGGAATTCTGAAGATTTATTCCAATAAATATTCGATCATTTAAATGTATTATACCATAGTAAAATAAAGAAGGGCGGATAAATCCGCCCTTCTTTTACAATTTTACCATCAAATTATTTTGATATTTAATTTAATATGTCTAAATATTAAAGTTTGCTCAACTTTCTCTTTAACTAACCAGTTAACTAGCTAACCCTTACCCAGTTTTAGCACTTCTATTGAAATCTTTCCTAACGACTATTCACTATTCACTAACGACTAGTTAAACCAGCTAACCAAGTAACTATCTAACCAGCCAACCTTTACTTGATTAATCCTTTTTCTTTAAGAAATTCTTCTGCTACCATTTTGGCAGGTTTACCCATGCCATCTACTTCGTAATTTAAATCAATCATGGTAGTTGTATCGATTAATTGAGTAATAGGTAGAAGAATCTCCTCTATTTCAGGATATTGGTCAAGAACATCCTTATTTATTACTATTGAAACATTGTAGATAGGGAAAAAATGTTTATCATCATCCAAAACCAATAAGTCAAATTTTCTAAGTTTACCATCGGTCCCAAATACCATCGCTACATCAACCTGGTCTCTGTCAATAGCTTCGTAAGTTAATCCGGTATCCATGGTTTTAACATTTTTTCTCAAAATGTTCATACTATAGTATTCAGCCATGCCAAAAATGCCATCCTCTCTTTCGTAGAAAGTATGATTTACCGCAAAAAGAACTTTTTCAGGATTTTTATTGATATAATCAGTTAAACTGGAAATAGATATTCCCATGGTGTCTATCATATCTTTTTTAATAGCCAAAGCGTAGGTGTTGTTAAAAGTGGTTCTTCCCAGCCAAACCATGTTATTTTGTTCCAAGTCTTCTTCTTTAACTAATTTAAAAAGTTCTATCGGGTCGCTTATCTTTTCAGTATGTTTGAAATATGATGCCCAGGCAGTTCCCGTGTAATCAGGCATAAGGTCAATTTGGCCGCTGGTTAATCCCGCTCTGGTTATGGCTGAGGCTGTTCCAAATTTTTCCTCTACTTTAAAACCATTTTCTTGCAACAATAATGATATTAGATTTCCCAGCACATATTGCTCGGTAAAATCTTTTGCTCCCATCACAATATTTTTTGTTTCTGCTCCACTTGCAGATAAACTTCCTAAAGCCAAGAAAAAAACAAGCAACAAGACAGTATAGATAAATATACGATTCTTCATAATAATACCTCCTTAAGTTTTTTTAATATGTAATCCTTTAGAGACTACCTTTTTTTCAATTTTGGCTATAATATGATCAACAATTATAGCCAAAAGAGATACGGTAATTGCGCCGGATATTAGCATTTCCGGTCTTTGCATTTTAAGACCAATAAAAATAAAATCTCCCAAGCCTCCACCGCCAATAACTGCAGCAACTGTTGCCGATCCGATGATAATTGTGGCTGAACTTCTTATTCCTCCCATAATAACCGGAAGAGCAATGGGTATTTTTACTTTCCAGAGTAATTGATTTTGAGTTAAACCCATTCCTCTAGCTGCTTCAATAATATTTTGTCGGACACTGAGGATACCGGAAGTTGTATTAAAAATAATAGGAACCAGGCCATAAATAACTAAAGCAATAATTGCCGGTTTTATCCCTATGCCTACAAAAATAAATATCAAAGCAATAATGACTAGAGAAGGGACCGATTGGGCAGCTCCCATAATCGA
>CAZMLS010000269.1:0-2109 GCA_964567215.1 uncultured Atribacterota bacterium
GGTACTCATGGGTCTTTTGGGTATATGGTATAACAATTTCTTTGGTGCGGAAACCATGGCAATACTCCCTTATGAACAATACTTAAAGCGCTTTCCCGCTTACCTGCAACAGTTGACTATGGAAAGCAATGGCAAGCAGACTACCATTGATGGTAGAAAGATTGGTTATCAAACCGGACCCATCTATTGGGGAGAACCGGGTACTAATGGTCAGCATTCTTTTTATCAGTTGATTCATCAGGGAACGAAATTGATTCCCTGTGATTTTATCGCTTTTATTAAATCACTTAATCCACTTGATGGTCATCATGATTTGCTTATGGCCAACGTCTTTGCCCAAACAAAAGCGCTTGCCTTTGGTAAAACCTCGCAGGAGGTCCTAACCGAGGGGACACCGGAATGGTTGGTGCCACACCGGATTTTTGAGGGTAATCGTCCGTCCGGTACGATTCTTTTAAAGCAGTTGACTCCGGAAGCACTTGGAAGGTTAATTGCCCTCTATGAGCACAGCGTTTTTACTCAGGGAGTTATATGGCAGATAGACTCGTTTGACCAATGGGGCGTCGAATTGGGCAAAAAACTTTCAGAACAAATTGCCCCAAAACTCGGGAGTAAGATTATGCCTGAACTTAATTTCGATAGCTCAACAAATACTTTGATTCGGCGATATCGTAAATTCCGGTAAGCTTCTGTTTAAAAAAAACTTCTATTTAGTGCATTCAGAAGTAAAGAAAATAATATCTCTTATTGCGATTAATTCACGATGTTTTAGGCGAATGAATCTTAAAGCAGATAAGATAAGGAGGATTTAAAGGAGATGATTCAGAATAATAGAGAAATTAGATGGGGCATTATTGGTTGTGGCGATGTAACTGAAGTAAAAAGTGGGCCTGCTTTTCAAAAAGTAAAAAATTCCAAATTAGTTGCAGTAATGAGAAGGGACGGCAATCTTACACGGGATTATGCCAAACGCCATCAAGTACCAAAATGGTATGATAATGCAGATGCATTAATTCAGGATGATGAAGTTGATGCAGTTTATATTGCAACTCCACCTGCTTTTCATAAGGATTATACCTTAAAAGTGGCTCAAACCAAAAAACCGGTCTATGTGGAAAAGCCGATGGCCATGAACTATGCTGAATGCCAGGAAATGGTATTAAGTTGTCAGAGAAACGAGGTTCCCTTATTTGTTGCCTATTACAGAAGATCACTTGAAAGGTTTCTCAAGATTAAAGAAATCATTGATAAGGGATTGCTTGGAGATATTCGCTTGGTTTCTGTTATGTTTTGCCGGCCTCCACTAAAACAAGATTATGATTTTAAAAAACAAGATTGGTGGAGAGTTGATCCGGAGGTATCCGGTGGAGGATATTTTATTGATACAGCTTCCCATATGATTGATCTGTTATTTTATTTTTTAGGTGAAATGACACTTGTTTCCGGAAAAGCCGCAAATCAGGCCAATTTATATCAAGTGGAAGATATCGTAAGTTGTCATTTTTTATTTAAAAATGGCGTTCATGGAACAGGGTGCTGGTGTTATGCAGCCGGAACAAATATTGACCATACTGAAATTATTGGCAGTAAGGGGAAATTATCCTATAAAACATTAAGTGCAGGTCCTGTGAAATTGGAATTGAATGGTCAATCAGAAATATTATATTTTAATGACCCAAAACATATCCAACAGCCTTTGATTCAAACAATTGTTGATGAACTTTTAAAACAGGGAAATTGTCCTTCGCATGGAAAATCAGCAGCAATGACCAATTGGTTTGTAGATCAAATTATTGGCAAATAGGAAAATAAAGGGGTCTTAACATTTGACATATAAAAATTATATGTCAAATGTTGAGACCTGCAATTCTTTACGATTAAAGCCTTTTGGAAATTTTAGAGAAGAGCCTTTTTTTTAATATAAATATTTTTTTAAGAAAAAGAAGGATTTTTGAAATAAATGTAGTATTTTACAAATAGAATTAATTGATATACTCATTAAAATTAGAACAAAGTATATAAAGCTGTACTAAGGTAGCTGGAGAGACCTTACATTTTATAAAATTAATTTATCATTAATCCCAAAAGATTATTTTATCATTATTATTT
>CAZMLS010000270.1:0-2099 GCA_964567215.1 uncultured Atribacterota bacterium
AATTAATCGGGGGGAATAATGAAGGGGGAAAGTAACGTTACTTTAAATGAAGTTGTAAATCTATTAGGCAAAAGAGGTGGTTAAATGGCAAAATACAGGCCGAAATCAAGTTTTATAAGCAAAGATGAAACAAAGCGAAAAGCTCAACTCGATAATCTCTTAAATCGAAATAGGCAATTAGATAAAACAGGGAAAACAAAGTTATTTACTTTACCGGAATACCGGAAGGATATTATTTTATTTTCTGAGAAGGAAATATATCTACCGGAGAAGAAACAAGAACTTGTTAAGCTCGAGGATTGGGAAAAGGAACTAACAAAGGATTGTTTTTATCAGAATAGACCTCGATTAATTTTATTATCAATAGCAAAAAAGAATGGTAAATCGACTTTTTCGGCAATAGTTCTTCTCTGGTATTTGATAACTCAAGAGTCAGGAGAATTATATATTTGCTCCAATAGTAAGGACCAGGGGAACTTTATTACTTTTCGCAAAATTGTTAGGATGATCGAGAAGAATCCCGAACTTGATAAGATGTGCCGGGTGTATGGTGATTATATCGAGAATATAAAGACAGGAACAATTTTAAGATGTTTATCGAGTAGTTACCGGTCAAGTGCTGGCCTAAATCCTTTAGTGATATGTATTGATGAGATTGCTTCATTCGATACGGATTCACTCCAATTTTTCTATGATGAACTCCAATTATCTCCAATATATCAAAATCCTCTTATATTAATTACCTCGACTTGTGGCAGATCAGAAGAGGGGATACTTTGGGACCTGTTCAAAGCAAGCGAAAAAGGCAATAGTGCGGAAAGTTATTTTTATATTAAGCAGGGGAAAGAAGCGAATCCCTCTTCTTTTGTAACTAAAAAATATTTAGATAGTCAAGAACACAAACCCGGAATGAGAACTAACCTCTTTAAGCGGTTGCATAATAATTTATGGATAACTGAGGAAGATTCTTTTGTGACTGATGAAAATTATAGAGCTTGTATAGATTACAAACTAAGTAGAAGACCGGAGGGAAAAATCCCGGTGTGGTTGGGGCTTGATGTGGGTTTTCGAAATGATTGGACTGCTATCTGCACCGTGGGAAAGAAAGAAGAAAAAATACAGTTGATAGATCATAAAATCTACATACCAACGAAAACAGAGGATTTACAATTTGATGATGTAAAACGTTATATACTCGAATTAGACAAAATTTATGATATACAGGGCGTATATTTTGACCCTTATCAGGCCATCAGTTTAGCTCAGGATTTAAGAAAAGAAAATATAAATATGTGCGAATTACCGCAGACTCAAGGAAATTGTATAGCTTTTAGTCAATGCCTATTTGATCAGATAAAAGAGAAGAAAATATCATTCTATCAGAGTGAAGAAGTAAGAATATCATTAATAAATTGCAAAGTAGTTTATAGCAATCGGGGTTGGAGAATCGTTAAGAAATCAGGAACTAAAAAAATTGATTTAGCTATTAGTTTGGCTATGGCGGTTTATGGTTCGGTTACCACTCCAGAAGAACCGGAAATTATTATTGAAGGAAAAACCGCTGGCCACCGGTTAAGCTCTTTATATCCAGAAGAAGAAGATCGAGAATATCGACCTTTTGATTGGTAAAAATATAAATTGAAATGTATATAATTTTATGTTATAATATTATATGATATCGAAACGGGGGTTAATATGACTATAAAAATAGAAAATGAAATTTATTATACTGTCAAAGATTTAGTTAAAAATTTGGGGTTAAGTGATGTAACGATCAGAAATTATTTAAGAGATGGCAAACTCAAAGGCAAAAAACCGGCAAAATTTTGGTATGTATCAGAAGAGAATTTGAAGTTGTTTTTAGAAAGTAAAAAATAAAGGATTTTGGGATATTAAAAACAATGAATTTGAAGTTCTTTTTTATTTGTGCTATTCTACTAATAGTAATAGAAGATGGAACAACGCTATGCGAAGATAAAGCAACATTTAGGAGGTTAGGGGAAACTTTAACTATTCTTTGATGTTGCTTTTTTTAGTATTGGGAAAAAGATAAAATATTTTCTTTAAATTCTGTACCAATTATTTTTATTTAAGCTATT
>CAZMLS010000271.1:0-2080 GCA_964567215.1 uncultured Atribacterota bacterium
TATGAAGTTTTGAAGAATAAGGATTTACCCATTTTTATTACCACTGATTCCATGCTTCATTATTACCACATCTTTTTTGAAACCATTTTAATGAAATTGGAAAAAGATCAATTTTTTAGTGATATTTGGAATATAAGCCTGGAAATGTTAGATGCTTCCCTGGAAGAATATGACCATAGTCAAGGTGATATCAAGGAAGCAGCTAAAAGAAATGCAGCCTATCTTTCTATTGCTTTAGAGCTGTTGAGACCGAAAGAGGAACAGATTGTTAATGATGATATTTTGCGGGATGAATATTGCCAACCCGGGATGGATGATGAATCATGTGACATGATGATTGAGAGAATGCAAGAATATTTTGGAGAGCTCGATAGCTATAATTATTTTAGCGTAGAAGAAGGAGATGATTATCGTTTTTATATTCCTGATGAAGTCAGTGAAATCGTTAAAAAAGAAATTGAATTAATTGGAAAACACAAAGGTTGGGAAAATTCCCCTCTGTTTGTTTATCGTGAGGATTATTCACAGTATGTACCTCGCGGACATTATACCAAATCAGAAAAACTAAAGAATTATTTTCAAGCTTTCATGTGGTATGGCAGAATTACCGCATTAATTCAAGGAAGCCCTGCTTTGTCTCCGGGAGAATCTATTTGTTCCGGAAACATTGAAGGGATTATTTCTGATTATGATGCCAGAATTCAAACTTTGCAGGCTCTTTTACTAGCTAACTATTTCTCTCAAAGTGAAGGTATCCAGAATAGATGGAACAGAATCTATGCCATTACCTCCTTCCTGGTCGGTTTTTCTGATGATTTGGGTCCAACTGAGTATAGTGAAATATTACAGGAATTAGCCTCAAAAGATTTTAATTCTCAAGAACTGGAAGAGAATTACCCGGAATTCAAGGATTCTCTAATGAATTTCCCAAATAATCCCAAAATTTACGGCGGATTGGGAGAATGTGAATTACTGATGCCCTGCCCTCCTCTTTCCGAAGAAGAGATTCAAGCCTTAAAAGAACAGGCTAAAGGACTTTTAAATAAAACCAAAGGGTTCCGATTAATGGGGCAAAGATTTACTCTGGATTCCTGGCTCTTTTCTGAAATGGTTTCACCTTACAGCGGTGAATATAAAGGAGCAAAACCTCTTTTGCCTACCGACAAAAAACCCTTTACTTTTGCCTGGGATGATGAATATGAAGGATACAGAGAAAGTCGTCCTTTCAGTTGGGTTAAGACTGAAGTAAATTCCTGTCCTCCACCGGCAGAAAGAGAAGTCAAAGGATTTCCCAGGGGATTGGATTTAATGGCTTTGCTGGGTTCACAAAGAGCAATGGAAATATTAGAAGAATTAGGTGATACACAATATTCCGATTATGAAAAGAAATTTTTAGAATTAAAAAAAGAGATAGATGGCCTTACTCCTTATGACTGGCATAAGACTCTTTATATGAATTGGCTTTATGTTTTAAAATCTTTATGGAGCGAAAACGCATATGGAAACATAGGATATCCCTTATTTATGCAAACAAAATTCTGGCAGGATGAAAAATTAAATACGGCACTAGCTTCTTGGACTCAGTTAAGACATGATACTATTTTATACGTTAAGCAAAGCTATACCATGGCTGAAAAAGGAGGGATGTTCCAACCTCCGGTAGTAGGTTATGTAGAACCAATGCCGGAATTTTATAACCGCCTTTTGGCTTTAACCAAAATGACCAACCAGGGAATAGGGAACTTGCTTTCTCCGGAAATATCCGAAAAATTAGATGTTAGTGCCGGATTGGATAGATTAGCGGAAATCCTGGAAAGATTGAAAGCCATTTCTATCAAGGAATTGGAAAATCAGCCTTTGGACGATGGAGAATATAATTTTATCGAAAGCTTTGGCAGTATTTCCGAAAACCTGATTGAAACTATTTCGGGAGGAGTTGCAGACCCTTCCGTTTACAAAACGGTTTTAGTGGCTGATGTGCATACAGACGGAAATACTAAAAAAGTCTTGGAAGAGGGCGTAGGCTATCTTAAAACCATGATTGTTGCTTACCAGCACCCCGAAGGACATATTTTATTGG
>CAZMLS010000272.1:0-2067 GCA_964567215.1 uncultured Atribacterota bacterium
AAATATTTTTTTGGACTCAATATATTACCCATTGAAACGTCTTTATTATTTAACTGACTACAATATTAAATCGGTGTTAAAAGATTCTAACTCCTAAGCGGTCGATACAGATTATCAAAAAAAAACACAAAGGATTATGAATATAAATTTTAATCGGATAAATTGTATAAAAAAGAAGAGAATATTATAAAAAAACATTTTCCGAAAAGAGGCAAAGAAAAGGAATGCACTACAAAACCTTTTCATTACATATTAAATAGTTCACGTAATAAGACAAAAGGACGTTTCGTTTAATACATTCAGTTAAATTTTCCGCAATAAATAGAGATGTTTTTATTCCAAAACACTCTAGGCAAAGAAGATTTTAAAAAAACTAATTACCGGTAATTAAAATGAAATATATACACTACGCACTTTACTAAGATTTGAGTGCACTATGAATGTATGATACATTATTAAAATAAATAATATGAATAAAAATGTTTATGATTTTTGACCAAGATTTAACCTATAAAATATGAGTTGATAGTTCTACATATTGTCCTGCTTGGGCAGGAATAAATGTAATGGAGTAAAGAAAATATTCTTATTCCGGGAGTAATCATGATGCGGGATAAACGATTTGTTGCAGTACATCGTGGCGGGCCACTCACCAAAGACCATCATCATCAATTGATGAGATGGGCAAGAGAATGTTCGGAACACGTATTATCATTTGATAATGAGACTATTGACCAGCGATTGATTCACGCACTATATGTTGCGAAAGAATGGGAAAAAGAAAAAGTAACAGTAGGTGAAGCAAGGAATGCATCTGTAGGTGCACATGCCGCAGCCAGGGAATCTTCAAATCCCATTATAACAGCAGTAGCTCGTTCCGTTGGACACGCAGTAGCCACGGCTCATATGGCTGACCACTCATTGGGAGCAGCTTTGTATGCTTTGAAAGCTGTAAAAAATGCAGGTAAATCAGTAGATGCAGAAAGGAAATGGCAAAAGGAACAATTGCCATCAGAAATTAAGGAGCTTGTCCTAAGCACAATGAATTTGAAAGAGAAGCACTTTAAAATATAATTGAAGATAGAGGATCAGGTTAAAAAATATTATCAAGAAAAAATAACAAATAATTATTTAACCTTTAGATTTAAATAATACTTTAAAAGTTCTGCCAATTGACCCACTTGGGGAATCAATATATTCCAAGCTTTTTAGCATTTAGCTGAAGGGCTTTTTCAATTCTTATCAATTATTTTCACAGAAAAAAAGGATTCTTAAAATAAATTTTGTATATATATTATATATACAAAATATCATATAAATAGAATGCAGGGAAAAATGGCCATCAGTAGTAGTCTCTTACTCCATTTTAGGTCGGGATATAATAAACAGATTACTTATAAAATCCAAGAGTAAAATCATTCCCTCATAAGTAAAAGTTTTGGAGATAAGAGAAGTATTATACCGGGATGAGAAAAAAGCAAGAGTAAGGAGCTTACGTCGATTTGCAAAAGATAAACAATTTCTTTAAATAAAAGAAAAGATATTTATTTTAAATAATTTAAAATATTATTTAAGAAAGGGGAAATCAATGAAAAAAAGTAATGTCCTGTTTGGCATTCTCCTAATATTTATAGGAGGAATATTAATATTAGCGAATTTTGGAGTTATAAAAATTGACTGGGAGAATATATGGCCTTTGTTTGTACTACTTGCCGGAATATTTTTTGAATTAGGCTATTTTATTTATCGAAAAGATGCAGGCCTTCTTGTTCCGGGAGGAATACTCATTACTTACGGTCTTTTATTTTTAATCAATGTTATTTATGGTTGGCATTTGACGGAGGATCTGTGGCCTATATTCCCACTGGGAGTGGCCATAGGCCTATTCCAGCTGTTTCTTTTTGGCGGACGAGAGAAGGGGCTTTTAATCCCTGTAGGGATATTGGGGGCCGTGTCTTTGTTCTTTTTAAGTAGTAATTTATTATTTATTGATTTTAAACTTATATTAGGAATTTTCTTGGTGATAATTGGTATATGGATAATCTTTAAAAAAACTCAATCGAATGA
>CAZMLS010000273.1:0-2066 GCA_964567215.1 uncultured Atribacterota bacterium
TGGGGTCAGGTCTCAACATTTGACATAAGCTAATTTCAGACTGTTTAGCTTACAAGCTTATGTCAAATGTTGAGACCTGACCCCTAATCCTTTTTTGACCCCTAATCCTTTTCTTAATTTTTTAAAAATTTATTCAATCCCCAGATAGAAAAAGCTGTGTCTATTACGTTAAAAGGATGAAAACCTCCGGGCCAGGTGCCCTTGCGGCGTTGGTTGGATAAAAACCATTGTACTGCTCTTTCCGCTAATGGTTTATATTTTTCTGTTAAACCCGGATATTTTGATAGAGAGGAAAAAGCCAATAATGCCAGACCAGTCTTGGAGGCATCCCAATGACCGAAAGAGCCGTTTCTATTTTGTTCATTTTTCAGATATTCCAATCCCTCCATGATTATTTCGGGGTGTTTACCGGTTTGGGCTAAAGCAAATATAACAGGGGAAGTAGTCCATAAAGGTTCGAATCGCTTTAAATTGGGAAGATTGGTTTTCCAGGAACCATCATCTCTTTGGTTATTTACCAGCCAGAGAGAGGCTGATTTAATGATAGGGTTAGAGATTTGGTATCCAGAAGATAGAAGTAGATATAATGCCCAGCAAGTATCCCAACAGTCGTTATTCCAGCTCCCGTTAGTATTTTGATTTTTTATCAGCCAATCCATCCCCTTCTCTAATGCTTTCCCTTTATAATCCGCACTAATCAGGCCATATAAGGCGGCAGTGGTAGCTTCTACTTTATTCCAGGAGAATGATGATGTAGCTTCCCAATATCCATCATTGTGTTGTTGGGATAAAAGATATGATAAAACTTTCTTGGTATCAGGCCGGGGAAAGAGTGAATCATTTCCCCGGGATTTATCGATACTGTTAAAAGTTCCCAAGCCAAAAAGACCGGTGGCTACCACGCTGGAATGTTTATCCTGGGTTACTATAGGCCAGCTTCCGTCAGGTCGCTGTTGCTTGCTAAGCCATTGGGCGGCAAGAGATATTTTGCACAGGATGTTTTCTCTGGTTATTTCTTCTTCTTTAGCAGCTGCAAATAGAGTAGCTGAAGAATTAATTAATCCCAAGATCATAATCATTATAAAAAATAGTAAAATTAATCTGCACTTAGACCTCTGCATTTTTTTAAATATTCCAATCACTTTTTATTTTACATTCTATCATGTTTCTTATTTTAAACTCAAGTACGAACAAAAGGTAACAAAGGTGCCTGACACCTTTGTTTACCTTTTTAATTATTGAAAATAATAAAAATATGATATACTTAAAAAAATGTTATAAATGAGGAGAAAATAGCTATAAATATGTCGATTAGCAAATTCCCTCAACCCAAAATTTTAGACCGCTATATTATAAGTGAAGTATTGAGTTTTGTTGCCCTGACTGCTTCTGCTTTGACCATTATGCTAATTGTGAGAGATCTTTTTTACTCAATGGATTTGTTAATAAATGAAAAGATAGCCTGGCAATATGTTATCAAATTATTATTATATCGCCTTCCTGCATATTTGGTATTAACCTTCCCCATGTCTTTACTGGCCTCCAGTGAATTAGCTATCGGTCGCCTTTCTACCAATAGTGAAATAACCGCTATGAGAGCGGGAGGAATCAGTCTTCGTCGAATAATTATTCCATTTGTAGCAGCCGCTTTAGTCATAAGTATTTTATCTTTTTTAATTAACGATTACATAGTTCCTGAAGCTCATAGCGCCTATCTGAATATTAGGCAGGAAAATATATTAAAGAAAGGGCCGTCTTATATTAAGAGAAATGTGTTTTTCCGCGATGCTGAAAACCGCTATTTTTACATCAATCGATTTAACGAAGAAAATATGACTATGCAGGATATAATGATCTATGAACTTAATAGAGAACATTTCTCCAGAACAATAACAGCTAAAAAAGGTGAATGGGCAGCTGCTACCTGGAAATTAGAAAATGTAACTATGCATAATTACGATGAAGAAGGAAACGCTACCCATGAAATGAACTTTGCTGTTATGGATATTATCGTCAAAGAAGACCTGCAAAAATTCTTTATAAATCAGAGAGGGCCTTTTGAGATG
>CAZMLS010000274.1:0-2046 GCA_964567215.1 uncultured Atribacterota bacterium
AACAGGGAATACAAACTTGTTCCTAAAGTTTAAAGAAGCTCATCTACTCGACAATATTATATTACAAATCCAGCTTAATATGAAGATCTCTTAATTGATTTTTATCAACAGCTGACGGCGCATTAGTTAGAAGGCAAATTGCTTTTTGCGTTTTAGGAAATGCTATAACTTCCCTTATGGAATTAACCCCTGCTAAAATCATAGTCAATCTATCCATACCAAAAGCAATGCCGCCATGTGGGGGTGCGCCATATTTTAATGCTTCCAGTAAAAAACCAAATTTTTCTATGGCTTTTTTATCATCTATACCCAATAATCTAAAAATGTTTTTTTGCAATTCTGTATTATGTATTCTAATGCTCCCGCCACCGATTTCATTACCATTCAAAACCAGGTCATATGCTTTCGAACAAACATTTTGCGGTTCACTTTCTAACAACGAAACATCTTCATCCATGGGAGCAGTAAATGGATGATGAACGGATTCATACTTTTTTTCATCTTCATTAAACTCTAATAATGGGAAATTAGTCACCCAAAGAAAGTTATATATTTTATTGGTTTCATCGATTAATCCCAATTCTTTTGCCATCTTTAATCTAAGATTTCCCAAAGATTTATAAACTACTTCCTCACGATCAGCTACTATTAGAACGATATCCCCTTCCCCGGCATTTGTTCTATTTCTAATACCTTTTATTTCTTCAATGCTCAGAAATTTAGTGATAGAAGACTGAAATTCTTCACCTGCTTTATATTTTACGAAGGACAAACCTTTGGCACCGAATGTAGAAACAAATTTTGTTAGATCGTCCAATCTCTTTCTCGAAAATTCACTGCATCCTTCTACTTTGATGGCACAAATTTTCCCTTTACTTTTTATAATATTTTGAAATACTTTAAAGGAGCTTTTATTAAATATTTCAGTTAAATCAATAAGCTTCATCCCGAATCTTAAATCCGGTTTATCGCTCCCATATTTTGACATAGCTTCTTTATAATCCAGTTTCAAGAAAGGTGTTTTTAATTCAATATCAAATATTTTTTGAAACAGGTGAAAAAACATTTTTTCAATTAAATCGAAAATATCTTCTCTATCTATAAAAGACATTTCCATATCCAGTTGAGTAAATTCAGGTGCACGATCGGCTCTTAAATCTTCATCTCGAAAGCATCGAACGATTTGAAAATATTTCTCAAAACCTGCAATCATTAATAATTGTTTGAATAATTGCGGAGATTGAGGCAAAGCATAAAACTCTCCGGGATTTACTCTACTTGGGACAATATAATCTCTTGCACCTTCAGGTGTGCTTTTAGTTAAAAAAGGAGTCTCTATATCTAAAAATCCTTTACTGTCAAGATATTTTCTTATTTCCATGCAAATATTATGGCGCAGATGTAAATTTTTCTGCATTTTGGCTCTTCTTAAATCAAGATAGCGATATTTCAATCTTATATTATCTCCAGCTTCTACTTTTTCTCCAATATTTATTGGAAGATTTTGAGAAGTATTCAATATTTTAATTTCACTTGCTTTTATTTCAATTTCTCCTGTAGGTAAATTAGGATTTTTTGCACTTGGCAAACGTGAAATAACTTTTCCCTTTATCGCAATAACGTATTCATTTTTGATATCATGTGCTTTTTTATGTATTTCAACTGATTCTTCGGGATTAAAAACAATTTGAGAAATTCCTTCCCTATCTCTTAAATCAATGAATATTAAACCACCGTGATCTCTTCTGCTTTGACTCCATCCCATCAAGATAACTTCCATGCCAATATTCTCTTTTCGCAATTCACCACAGGAATGCGTTTTCTTCCAAGCTCCCATTGGTTCAATATATTCTTTTGATTTTTTCATTTTCTCTATTCTCCTTTATGTTTCATGCCAATTTTCTATTTCTCGTTTTTTTTATTCCTTTTAACACATATAGTATCTCTTATATAGTTTACGGGATACATGATTGATTAAGAAAAAGATTAAGATACCTTCCCGCTTCCCCATATGTCATTCCCTCGCAGGAGGGAATCCATCTTTTT
>CAZMLS010000275.1:0-2041 GCA_964567215.1 uncultured Atribacterota bacterium
TTCTAAGAAAAACGGAGATATTTAAAGATTAAGTTTCAAAAAAAGAGATAGGAGGATAATTGTTATGAAGAGTAGATTGTTTTCGGTAGTATTTATTAGTATTTTGCTGGTGATGGTTTTAAGTGCTTTTGCTCTGGCTGCTGACAAAGAGGTGCTTTCGTTTTCTTCAAGATTATGGAGCCCTCCTGCGGAACAGGAATTTATCATCGAGTATGTAATTAAACCTTTCGAGAAAGAGAATAATTGCATAGTTAATTTTCAAATCCTGGATGATAAAAAATTATTGGAGAGAGCAGAACTTCAACTAAAAACGGATCATCCCACCATGGATATTGTTTGCGCCTATGTTGCTAATATGCCTGAGTGGATTGAGAACGGATATATAGAAGATTTAACTTCCGCTGTTAAATCATGGAAAGACCGGCATTTTAGTCCAACATTTGAATATGGTACAAACTTTGAAGGCAAACAGTATTTTATTCCGGTAGGTGCTGATGTTTATCTTACTATTGCTAATAAGAAAGCCGTAAAATATTTACCTAGTGGTGCTGACCTTGATAAATTAACCTGGGAAGATTTTGCAAAATGGTCAAACGCTATTGCCAAAGGTGAGGGCGAAGGAAAAACTGTAGTAACAGGTATTCCGATGAAATCCCTTGTATACCAATTTGGAGCAATATCTTTATCTTATGGAGCCACTTTCCCGGATATCAATACTCCTGAAGCAATAAAGGCGTGGGAAGTATTGGTTTCAATGAAAGATGACTTTATCCCCGCTGTATTAAACATAGATTCTTGTGTTGCCCCTATGAAAAGGCAAGAAGCATGGTTAAGCTGGATGCATTGTGCCCGTGCCGGCCAGGTCTATAGTTCGAATCCAGCTAATTTTGTAGTAGCTCCAGTGCCGGAAGGCCCTGCAGGTATCGGTAGTATTGCAGGAGTTAGTGGTTACGGTGTTTTGAAAAATGCCCCACATAAAGACTTGGCAGTAAAATTCCTTGAATATATTACCAGACCTGATATGCAGGTTAAAATTGCTAAAGGTACCGGTGGGTTTATCCCTCCAGTAGAAGAAGCGCTTAATTATTTAGGTGATGATCCGGAAGACGAAGTAGTTGCAAAGGCTGTTATGGTTCTAAGTAAAGGTAGGGTCTCTGGTGTTCCCGGTGGGGATTATCAGGATTGGGGAGCAGTTAAGCAAGTCTTTGATGATGTTTTTGTAGAGATGGTATTAAATGGCGACGGCACTGTAAATAAAACCCTTTTAGACGAAGCCAAAGTCAAATTAGATGCCTTGAGGAAATAGATAAATCAGTTTTAGATATTTTCTCATTTCCTAAAGGTAATATAACCGAGGAAATTATATTTCCTCGGTTATATTTTGATTGGCGTAAGTGCAAGTATCAGAAATCATTATTTTCTATCTAGTTTCATGAAAGGGGTGAGTATAATTGACTTTTTGAATTTGAAGAAAAATAAAAACTGGACCCCATATTTGTTAATTGCCCCGACTATAATTTATTATATCTTCTTTTGGCTTAACCCTGTCATTACCTCCATTTATAGCAGCTTTAAGGGTGTAGATGGAAGTTTTACTTTACAGAACTATATTAATGTTTTCACTACTACTTCTTTTGGGGAAGCATTTGCGAATACTGCCTTTATTGCGGGTATCTCGATTGTGATAGAGTTTTTTTTCGCTTTAGCTCTGGCTTTATTGATTAATAAAAAATTTAAAGGTTCAGCAATTTTCCTATTTATTGCCATGATCCCTATGGCGATTCCGGCAGTTGGAGCCGCTGCAATCTGGAAAACCGGGCTAACTGCACATGGTTGGATGAACAGCCTACTTTATTATTTAGGTTTTTTAGCCAAAGGAGAAAAGATATTTTTTTTATCCGGATCTAAATTTTCGATTTTGTGGTTAATTATTATTATTGACACCTGGCAGGTAATACCATCGATGATGATAATTTTACTTGCCGGATTACAAAATTTATCTAAAGAAGCTAAGGAAGCAGGATATATTTTCGGAGGAAAT
>CAZMLS010000276.1:0-2039 GCA_964567215.1 uncultured Atribacterota bacterium
CATTTTTTCTATAACCTTTAACCTTTATTTAAAACATGGATCTATATAATACTTTAACCCAAAAATTACACAAAATACTTAGCATAGTTTAATATAAGCGGTGCAGGTTTGCAAGCAATGTTTATTCTAACAGAAATATTTAGCTTTTCAAATTTCATAATTTTTTTAAAAATTCACTTTTATTTCCCTTCTCTACACCACAAAAACCTCTCCATCTGAAACCCGCACTATCTTCCGGTTAAACAAACCATCATATTTATCAGGATGAAAAGTATGAATCGGGACTATTTGCTTCGGCTTTAATTTTTTTACCACCTTTTTCAAGGTATTAATTTCGGCATGCCCGCTAGTATGAACCTGGTAAAAATTCATCTTCTTCTTCTTTGTAAATTGCATCATCTTCTTCATGGACTCATCTTGTAAATACCCTTCCCATAAAGAATAAATAAATGTCGCTCCTTCAATATTTTTGAGTAAATCCAGGTCTTTCAGCATCGATGACCTGACCATCATCATTATTTCCCCACTCCTATTAGAAATTTCTTCCCTGGTAATCTTATAATTCTTATACTTATACATTAATTCTTCCCTGCCTTGTTCTCTTATTCTCTTACAAAGCCAATAAGGAAAGAATACCCTGATGTTTGAATAATCTTTGGAAGGGTATGGTATCTTACCATGGTCTCTCAGGCAGCCAAGAATGTTGGCAGTATAAAAATCAATGGCAAATATTTTCTTTGTTCTTAAAGAAGCTCGGTAAAATGAAACCAGCCGGTCAATATTCTGAGCTGAAAAGTATAGAAGAGTCATTTTTTTATTCTCCTCTAATAATCTTACCGTCTCATTTTCAATCTCTGTTTCAGATTTAAATTCTTTTAAACTTCCCTTTTTTAAACCCCTTTTAAGCACTGTTCCTTCAAGGAGAAGTGCATCTACATCCTCCGGTGCATTATCCAGAAACCACTTGAATACTCCCGGCTTTCTACCATGCTCCCGGAAATCACCGGAATAGATAACCTTCTTTCCATCCGCTTCGATCAAAAAAGCATGTGAATCAAAAGCAGAATGATCCATTAAATAAGGTGTTATTTTAAAATCACCACAACTGAAACTCTCCCCACTATTAATATATTGATAATTTAAAATATTCCCCTTAACCGGCGTAAATATCACTGTTAAATCTATCAATTTTTTCGTAGCTTCACCCAGGTAAAAACGGATATTCTTATGGAGATAACGGAAAAAACCATAATGGTCCACATGTGCATGAGATATGAGAACACCATCAATTAACTTTTTATTATCCCAGGCATAAACTCCATCAATATCAGGTAATACCTTTTTCCTCACCAATTCGGAACCTGGAGTATCTTCATGTTCTCTAAAATCAAATCTATCTCCATTCTCTTTGACCAAAGGCATACCGATATCAATCAATATTCTGCTTTTTTTACTTTGTATTTCCACACATGAGCCGCCAATTTCATGGGTTCCCCGGTGAATGATTATTTTCATGGTTTTAATACAAGACCTTTCAGTTTTTCTATTAATTCACTTTTACACCATTGCTCTATCAGAAAAACATTCTCATGCTTGGGCCGGATAGGATATTTTTCCATGGATTGCTTTAAATCATTATCAATAATAATGATGGGTGTATCATCATCACCGGAATAATCACAATAATCTTCCCAGGCAGATTTACCGATAAAATGACGGTCAACTACCATGACAAAAAAAGGTATGGCAATTATATCCGGAGAACCCGGCTCAGGGAAAAACAAGTTCTTATTATTGTTCTTACAAAAATCATTTGCTTCAATGGCCAGGTTAATATTATCAGAAGCAAAAGCAAGAATACCTTTTTCAGGAAAAGGATACGGAGATTTTTTTCTAATTAATGCGATTTCGCAGGTTTTTTTTACAATTCTGGATTCTTTTTCAGCTTCCAGCAGACGCATCAAAAAAGGAATGGAAGTATCATTCCCGCCATAGAAAAGAGTAGCAGCTATTGAATGCCTTACTGAAGCACAACAATC
>CAZMLS010000277.1:0-2035 GCA_964567215.1 uncultured Atribacterota bacterium
AAATTAAGGTTTCGATGTATCAGATTTTGATTAACAATTTTAATATTAATCTCAATCATTCTATCCAAACCTTTCGGGCAATAAATCCGGTAAAAGAAATTGCTCGATTACTGAAAATTGAAATGAATACCTCTTGCCTTTTCTTGGAGAGCTTGGCTTATAACTCACAAAATATCTGTATCGAAGTTCTTCAGTCCTTTTATCGAGGTGATAAGTACCAATTTAGAGTGGAAACCGGACAGTATAGAAGACAAATAAATTTAGATGAGATTAATGGAAAGAAATAATACCGAATTATTTTAGTTATAAAAAAATACAGGTTACTATTAGGAGGAGAAAATATGTCAATAGTAAATGCTAAAGAAATGCTTTTAAAAGCGACGAAAGAAAAATATTCTGTTGGTGCCTTTAATATTACCAATATCATTCAAATGGAGGCAGTGGTCGAGGCGGCTGTAGAAAAAAAAGCTCCTTTGATTATACAAACCTCTGTAACACCATCCAAATTTTTAGGGCCAAAAGTAATTGCTGGTGTATACCGGATTTTAGCTGAATCAGCTCCCATTCCCATATGTCTGCATCTGGACCATTGCAGAGATGTTGATTTTTGCCGTACCTGTGCTGATGCAGGTTACACTAATATTATGATTGATGCCTCCAAACAGGTTTACGAGGAAAATGTTAGACAGACAAAAGAAGTTGTCGATTACTGTCATCGAAAGGGAGACATATCTGTTGAGGGTGAATTAGGTACTGTTTCCGGTGTGGAGGATCAGATAAAGGTTGCCGATAATGAAGCTGCCCTCTGTGATCCGGAGACAGCAGTAAGTTTTGTCAATGAGACCGGGATAGACATAATGGCTCCGGCTATCGGAACTGCTCACGGTATCTATAAAACGGCGAATCCTAAATTGGATTTTGATCGTTTTAAAAAGATTTTTGATCTTTTTAACGCCAAAGGACCACGTGTTCCTTTGGTTGTTCACGGTGGAACCGGTCTAAAACCGGAGGTGGTTAAAAAACTGGTTGCATTAGGAGGCTCAAAATTTAATATTTCTACCGATCTTAAGCATGCTCTAATCGACTCTATCTTTGAATATATTTCGGCAAAAAGAGAGGAATATAATCCTACCAAGATTGATACAGCAGGAAGAGAGGTAATTATTAAAAGAATTAATTACTGGATAGAACTATTAGGTTGCGCAGGTAAAGCCTAAACAAATATTATTCTTTAACTTAAAAGGAGTTTTAATGATGAAGAAAATTGAAGATTACTTCGTGCCTTGGATTAAGGGGATTAATATGTATATTTCTCCCCATATTGAATTGGCCTGGAGGAATCAGAAACTACACCGGATGATGTCCAACGAGAATCCCAATGAACCTTCCGAGAAGGTACTGGAAGCTATTAATAAATACGCAAAGATAGCTAACCGATATTCAGATCAGGGAACGTTAGTACGAAGCAAAATTGCTGAGCTAAATAGTATGGACGGTCCGGAGAATGTTATGATTGGCAATGGAACTAGTGAGATTTACGATATGATGTGGCGAAGTTTTTTGCAACCCGGAGACGAGCTGATTCAACATACTCCCTGTTTTGGAATTTATAAATTACGCTGTGCTGTTTTAGGGGCAAAGTTAGTCTCGGTTCCTATGATCTATCAGGGGAAGGAATTACTCTTTGACACCGATGCGATTATTAAAGCGGTAACCCCTAAAACTAAAATCATTGTTATTTGTAATCCTAATAACCCAACCGGTAATTTTATGGAGGAAAAGGATTTTAGAAGAATTGCCGATCTGGGCATACCTTTTGTAGTGGACGAAGCTTATATAGAATATGATGGTTACGGGAGATCAATGGTAAAGCTGATTAAAGAATATAGGAATGTTCTGGTTACCAGAACCCTTTCCAAGGCTTATGGTTTAGCGGGTTTAAGGTTTGGGTACATGTTAGGTAATAAAGATGTCGTAGCTCAGATTTCTGCTACTCTTATTCCCTGGAATGTCGGCACTATACCGATGTGGGCTG
>CAZMLS010000278.1:0-2031 GCA_964567215.1 uncultured Atribacterota bacterium
CTCGAAAATATCAATGATTTTGATTTTGACAAAGCAGAACAACTGATCAAGGGTGGTATTGATTCTACGATGATTAAAGCAGCAGAAATAAAGACAGTCATCAAAGAAAAATTAAAGGAAAAAAATAGAAATACCGGGAAATGATCATTTTATTTTAAACAGAAAAATGAATATTTTTTTAATGAGATTAATTGCAATTAAAGGAGTGGAAAAATGTCTAAAAATATTTTTAAAATCATATTGGTTTTTATTTTATTATTTTGTCTCTCAAGTTCTATCTCTTTTGTCCATGCATATACCATTGGCAAGAAAAAAACAGAAAATACTGTTAGTGAGCTGACTTATGCTGATATGGAAGCTCAATTCGCGAATAATGTATTTATCACTAAAGATGAAGAATTTAAAATATTCGTAGAAAAAGATTTAGAATTAGAAAACTTGATAGCTGATTGTAAAAAACATGGATTAATGTTTGGTCTGGCTTTAGGGGGCGGCTCGGCACGAGGATTAGCCCACGTGGGGGTTATTTTAGCACTTGAAGCCTATGATATTCCTATCGATATCATTGCCGGCACCAGTATTGGTGCGGTCATTGGAAGTCTCTATGCCAGCGGAGCAACCGTAAAAGAACTGGAAGAAGTGGCACTATCCATCAAAAAGAGCAAGACTCTTTTTATGATAGACCCTACCTTTCCCCGCTCCGGATTAATCAGCGGTGACCGTATAGAAAAAATGTTGAATAAATTTGCCTTGAAAAATTTAACTTTTGGTGATCTTAATATTCCTTTTTCCGCGGTAGCTACGGAAATTGAAAGTGGAGCAGAAGTTATTATTAATCAAGGGAAAGTAATTGATGCTGTCAGGGCAAGCATTTCTATTCCCGGCATATTTACACCGGTTAAATATCAAGACTATTATCTGGTAGACGGCGGGGTAGTTAATCCGGTTCCGGTTAATGTAGCAAAAATGATGGGAGCTGATATTATTATTGCCGTTAGTCTGGCTAAAATAAACCCTTACAATTCTCTTTTAATGATTGAAAAAGAGACTGGTCTTTTAAAAGAGGTAGAAAATTTAGAAGATTTAAAAATAGGGAAAGGAGGAAATTTAAAATTTAAAGAAACTAAAGAATTCGTTTCTTTGGTTGAGGAAGAAAAAGGAATTTTAAAAAAAGCCGTAAATAAAGTTAAATCAAAATTTGAGGGACCTAACCTTATTGAAATAATTGTTCAATCTACTGATATTATGGAATCAAAAATTACCGAACTAAGTATAGAAGGAACAGATGTGCTTATCACTCCATTTGGAATAAAAGATATTAACACTTTAGACTTCGATGAAGCAGAATTACTTATAAAAGGCGGTATTATGGCTGCACTTATCAATATACCCCATATCAAGGAAGTCATGAAAGAAAAATTAAAAGGAATAAAATAATAAAAAAAATAAAAGAATCAAGACATGAAACATATTTTTAAATTTACAAAAAAAACGAATAAAACTATTTTCCATTATTCTATTCCAATATTTCTTCTTGCCCTTATTTTTATATTCATTTTTGTTTGTCCGATAAAAATATTTTCTTCTCAACCTTATGGTGAATCGGATATCGTATCCGGGGTTGTTCCCCATCACTTATTAGCAGAAGAAATGATAGACCGTTTTTTTAAATATATATCATCTCAAGGGAAAATTGAAAACATCATCCTCTTGAGCCCTGATCATTTTCAAAGCGGCATTTTAAATAAAGACAAAAATACTTTTATAACCATCAATCCGAAATCTAATAAAACACTTTTCAGTAATATTAGTATCAATAAACTACTAATAAGTGGAAACCTCTCGTCGTTTTAAGCCCTACCGATTGATGTTCCTTTTATTGATATTTTTTATACTTCTAATTACATCAGGAAATGGATTTTGTCAAGTTATTTCATCCAAACAACTCATTAAACCGGAAGATATATTCTCAGAAGAATTAATTTTTTCGCCTGATATTCCATACTACCCTTTACCTTTGGAAAAAGAAGA
>CAZMLS010000279.1:0-2028 GCA_964567215.1 uncultured Atribacterota bacterium
ATTATTGCCAGTAAATGTGGACAGGTTTCACAAATTCACAAATTGTAGAACGAAAATAGAAGAAGAAATGTGAAGTTGTAAAGCCGGGAGTCCTTACGATAAACGATATACTAGAATGAATTTTACATTGTCCTCATCAACTAAAAATATATTTGCTGGTTTATGTCTCTTATGATGATGTGATACATTTTACTTTTACTTATTCTTCTTGCTTCTCTTGGCATAAAACAACACCCCACCAATAGTTTATGCTACTACTGGTGGTTTTTTATCAAACAAAGAACCATCCCCTGTTAATTACTTAATTTGATTTCTCTGCTGATATCCAAGAAGCTCCGTTTAAAGAACTTTCTACGCATAGGTCAATAAACTTAACCCCTCTTGTTCCGTCTTTAAAATCAGGAAAATCAATTTCCTTACGGTAAGGCTTACTTGCTTTTTTGGCCAATAAAGTATCAGTAAAACTAGAATAAATGTTAGCAAAAGCTTCATAATATCCTTCCGGAAGTTCATTAGAAAATCGAGGAAGTTTTGAAGTCAAATGATATATGCTATCTTTCTCTTGAGATAAAATTTGTACTGGCTGCCCAATATAGGCTACTTTTAAATCATTATGGATTTCTTGCTCCCATTCTATTGAACCTCTCTCTCCTAAAACACGCATCTTTACACTATTTTTATAACCAACAGCAATTTTAGAACACCAGTAAATTCCACTTGCCCCATTTTTATATTTAAGTAAAATCTCTGCATTATCATCAAGTTTTCCCTCTTCAGAAAAAATATCTAGTTTGGCACACAGTGAATCTATTTGTAAACCTGTGACATAGGAGATAATATATTCAATATGACTTCCTATATCTGCTACACAGTGTGATTTCCCGGAATATTTCGGATCAGTCCTCCATGGTGGCTTCTTCTTTCTGTTTTTTTTCGACAGTATAGTCATAGATTCCTGAAGGTATTCTCCCATTACCATTCGTATTTTTCCAATATTTCCTTTATTGATTATCTCTCGAGCATGCTTTATCATGGGATATCCGGAATAAGTATAAGTCACGCAACCAAGTAAATTATTTTTTTCAATTAAATTTACTAATTCTTCAGCTTCTTCAATGGTTAAAGTTAAAGGTTTATCGCAAACGACATTAATACCCTTTTCCAAAAAGGATTTGGCTATTTCATAATGTAGATTATTCGGAGTTACAATCACAACAAAATCAATTTTGTCATCCCTTGACTGTTCTTTCTCTGCCATTTCCCTATAATCTTTATAAAGTCTTTCAGCATCTATCCTAAGATTTTTACCGGTAGATAGCGTATTGTCAAAGTTCCTTGAAAAACATCCAGCAACCAATTTCGCTTTTCTATTAATAGACGCTGCTTTACGGTGGATTTCACCGACAAAAGAACCGATTCCACCACCTACCATGCCAAAACTCAATATTTTATTCATGTAATTTTCCTTTTTCGCATTAAATATTTTAAAATATTAAAGATAAATATATTCAAGTAATAAATTACAATTCTATAAAATAATAAAAAATCCTCTTTTTTTGAAAATATAATTATATCAATTTTTTAATATTTTACTTTTCATTTTCCCCTTTCTACTTATAATAATTATAATTGAAAATTAAAAAGACAGGGTAGGAAAATAACACTATTACTTTCTTGCTCTGTCCTTTTACTTGAAAGATTCTTCCTGAATTATTAGGAAATAATTTATTAATATTTATAAGAGTATTGCAATAAATTATTTTGTTGCATTGCAAGACCCCTTTTCCGAAATAAAAAGAAGGATTTTCTCTTAAAACGTCGAATAATAAATAAGGATGTAGAAAAAATAAACAGAAATTTCCTCAAATAAAGGATAATAAAAAATGTTAGAAAATTATTTCAAAAAAGGTGATAGAGCTCTATCCACATATGAGGCTTATGGAAGAAACCCGGTGTCAATCAATAGAGTAATTGAGTACTTTAAGAAAGGTTTAAAATCAGATTCCGATAATGTCTTATACCATTATC
>CAZMLS010000280.1:0-2025 GCA_964567215.1 uncultured Atribacterota bacterium
ATTTAGTGATGCAAATATCCCATAAAAAGGGATAATTCTTAAGTCCTGGAACTTTACATTTAATACTGTCTTTACCCATTAAATTACGAAAGGAGGTGTTTAAAATATGAAAGGTAAATTTTTTATACTATTCTTTATTGTCCTGTTGATGACAGTAATGGCATTGGTAGCTTGTACCCCGAGTGTTCCTTTACCTGACCTGGTACCTGCGAATCCCCCCGGAATGCCCGGCTATTGTAATGTTGATGATTCAAATAATTTAATAGTTTATGTGAAAAATCAAGGGGAAGCGGATGCTCCAGTATCTTGGGTAAAAGTACAATTTAGTTTAACGGCCGCAGTCCAAGATTCTTCTAGTGCAATTGTTGCTATCCCTGCAGGAGAGACAAAATCGGTATCTTTTGCAATTCCTTCTGGTTGTTTTAACTCTGATTGCAATTTTATCATCACCGTAGATAGTACGGAAAATATTGTTGAATCCGACGAGTTGAATAATACCGTTGTTAATGGTATTTGCATCGGATAATTCATATTTAAAAATTTAAAATAATAAAGTTAATAATCTATCAGAAATAAGAAAAATATTTAATTACATAATGCGGAAATATTTTTTTAAAAGCTTACCGGTTTAAAACCGGTAAGCTTTTAATTTATTTTTTCAAAAAGTTTTTCAAGATATATTGATTTCATTTGTTTACTGGCCATCATTTGTTTTATAGGGGGGAGTTTCAGAATAGCTCCAAGAACGGCAGCCATCGCCCTGTGGCTGCCAAAAGCCTGATTGTCAAATATAAGTTCCTGTAGTTTTCCCTTGTCTATTGCCATCAAGACAATCCGGTGAACCGAATTGACGGGTGTTATAACCTGTTCCTTACGCTTTTCAAGTGTAATGCTTTTATTGGAACATGCCCTAACACAAATCCCACATCCCAGACATATTTCTTCATTTACTTTAACTTTTTTAGGCTTGTTGTTTGTTTCATCATCATTTGAAACCCACTCTATAGCTTCTATAGGACATGTTTTTATACATTTTCCACAACCGATGCATTTATCTTCATCAATTTTTGGAATGAATGAAGTAGTCTGGACCGGATGGAGCATACCGAATTTTTTTGCTGCTAACAGGAATTCGCAGCAGCAACTACAACAGTTACATATAAAACTGACATTATTTTTTACATTTTCCCCACACTGAACAAGATTATAATCATAAGCTTTATGTAAAAGCTCCATACATTCTGAAGATTCTACTCTTCGGGCATAATCATGTTTTATTAAAGATTTGGCGACATTGTTAAAAGTCATGCAGATATCCTTGGGAGCATTACATGCCTTTCCTAAATGTTCCATTTTATGACGGCAATAGCACATGCTGATTCCTATATATGAAGCGGTTTTTATGATATGACTTGCTTTTTCATAGTCCAGGATGGAAATAAGGTTGTCCTTGGATAGAACTTCCTCCTGTACGAAAGTTCTTCCCAGTAATGTTTCACTACCTATAAATAAATCTTTTACAAAATCTTCTTCAACGTTAAGGTACTGGTAAAAGAGTTCAGAAAGAAGCTTTTGATCAATATCTTTTCTTGTCCTCATAAGGGAGAATTCAAAGAATCCTGCCATGGGTGGCGGGAGGGTATATTTTTTAATCCCCTTATGTTCAGAATCCATGAGGAGTGCCTTGCCGGCTAATTCATTCAATACTTTTTCAGTATTGGCTTTATTTAATTTCCATATTCGACTTGCTGTGTTAATGGTGAATGGTTTTATCGGAAGTTGAGAGACCAGTTCTGCTTCCTTTTTGTTGAAAAGGATATTCAATATTTTGTATAAGGTCTCAGAAGGGGGAGCGCCCTGGGGGAATCTGTTTAATCTTTCCTCCAGTTTTTTATAAGCCGATTTTCCAACCATATGTGACATTATTTACACCTGTCCAAAGATTGTTTTTTTTATTTTACCATAAACTTTTTATTTTTACATAAAGAAAGTTATTTGACTATCCTAACCTTTCAGATTATTCTA
>CAZMLS010000281.1:0-2014 GCA_964567215.1 uncultured Atribacterota bacterium
CAGGTCGCCTCTGCCTTTAGGAGTTTGCTTTTATTCACCTGCGTTGAATTGCCGCATACTGGCCTGAGCCTCTTCCAACATTTCCAACTTTTTTACCCTTCTTATATTAATTCCAAGTTCTGAAGCAATAGGCTCAAGTAGTTTGAGGGTTTCTTCTTTTTTAACCAATATTTCCCTGGGAAGAATTTTCTTTTTTTCAGCAAGTTTAAAGAAATTTCTTTGAAATTCAGACATACATTCTGCCGGTTTATCTAAATGATGGCTTAATATAAAACCTGAATGCTGGTCTACCCATAAAGTTATATATGGATAGTAAGGTCTATCTTTTTTTTCTTGTATTGGATTTGGGTAGTAAAAGTAATCGACCTCCCAAACACCCTGGCGATTAGGAATTCTTCTCTTGATTTTTTCCAAACGGACCTCATCAATAGGTTCTACAATAATTTCTCCTTTTTGCAAGGGTAAAGGCTCCATCCATACATCTCTCCAGGATAGACCTGTTTTATCTTTTTTTGGGACTCGAACTAAATAATGATTTCCCATATGGGGAGTGAGCTTTCTCGGATCGTCTTTAAATCGGAGGGAGACATCAATTGCCTGCCATAAGCATAAGGTTAGATATTTTGCCTCTTCATCGGTTAAATACCATGGATGGTAACCCGGCAGATAACTCCTGAATAATGGCCATGAATCGGGTCCGCTAAATTTTAAATCAAATTTTTTCGTTAATTGAATATCTTCTTTCTGTAAAAGTTCTCTATCTTCAAATGAAGCCATAAGTAATTTTTGAAGACTAAGTATATCCTGAAGAGATGGTTTTATTCCTGATTGAAGCGATAAGTATCCGTATAAGCCCTCGCTACCTTGATATACTGCTAAGGCATAATGTTCACCTGCTCCTCCCATTACACAACAATAACCAATCTCCCCGGTTATGGGGTTTTGTACTCCAAATAGATCAGTATCCCACATCCAGTCCCAACATTTCATTTTCTTAAATTGTATTGCGGCTTCGTACAGATCTTTCCATTCTTGAATAGATGGTGGTTTATCATTCATTTTTTCTACACTTCCTCCCTCTCCATGTTTTCTTTATATTATAATAGAGGAAGGGGGAGACAGGCAAATTTTAATTTATGGGGTCAGGTCTCAACATTTGACATAAGCCAACACTGGATAAGGAAGCATCCAACTTATGTCAAATGTTGAGACCTGACCCCACTTAATTCTTAATCGAATTATTCTAAATTAAGCTCAATTTGAAGGGCTATATTAATATCAGCCATAATACCAGAAGAAAGTTCTGTAATTTTTTCGCCGAGTTCTTCTTTGCCAATAGTAAAAATAGAGTCTGCTTGAAATTTTGTAGGTTTAGAAAATCCATCTATGACCAGAATTTCTACTGGGTAAAGGATGTCTTTTTTTTGTGTAGTACCCGGAATAACTACAACATCTTTGCTGTAACGGTTTCCTTGGTCATTTGAAACAATAAGTAGGGGGCGGATTTTCTTCTTACCGGGACCCCAGAAGACTTCACCACGTCGAGGGAAACTCATAATTGTTCTTCCGCTTCCTGTTTTCTTATAACTTTTGATTGCGCTTTACGAAGTTCAGGATAAGACTCTGATTTCTGAAGATAATATTTTTTCAGTTGTTCGGCTCTTAATTTATTCAAAGAAATATGAATAACTTTAGAGACGGAACCATGTTTTTCTTTTAGTTCTTGTAGAAACCTATTATCAGGTTCTGATAGATATACAGTACGTCTGGGCATTTGAAAGCACCTCCTTTGTATTACAATGCTATCATACATAAAGGTAATCGTCAATATACAAATACAGTAATTTAGTCGTTAGGATAATTTATGGGGTCAGGTCTCAACATTTGACATAAGTTGGATGCTTCCTTATCCAGTGTTGGCTTATGTCAAATGTTGAGACCTGACCCCACTTAATTTTCGATAATCGCTTCTCTTTTTCCATCATTATATAATTTGATAAAATTCGCAGTAAGG
>CAZMLS010000282.1:0-2010 GCA_964567215.1 uncultured Atribacterota bacterium
TCTTTGTATTATCTTAACTCGATACTATATACTCAATACTCGATACTAATTTAATCGGTCAATTGTTTTATCTTGTATCTTTCTTTGTATTTTGAATTTTCTTTATTACTCATTACTGTTTACTGTATTTACATCTTGTATTTTCTTTACTAACGACTATTCACTATTCACTAACGACTAATTAAGAGGTGATTTTTAAAATGAAAGAAGCTTTATTTTATGAATTAATCGATAAAGGTTACAGTTCAGATGTGCGGATACTAAAACCAAAGGGTAATATTCAATTACCCTTTAGTTTTAAAGTTATCAACTTGCCATCGAAAGCATCTCTAATAGCTTGAAACACATTCCGATTATTTTTAAGAAGAGTTGAGATGAAACTTCTAATTTTTAGATAATATTCAGCTCCAACTTTGCTTCTAAAAATTCCTACATTCAACTTTCGTTTTACCGGGCGTATATCTGTTTCTGCCCTGTTATTTGAAAAGGGAATATTAAAATCATAGATAAATAACAAGTGATTTTCCTTGTAATCTTCTAACCTTATTATCAATTTTCTTTCTTCATCTTCATATGCATTAGTATCATAATCATATTGATACTCTTTTGTTCCTCTTTTTATTATTTTATCATATTCTTTAGAGTATCGCTCTATCTTCTCTCTATTAAAAAAATCTATTCCTTTTTCTTGTAACAATTTTTTTTGGTACAATATATCTTTTAATAGTTTAGACATTTCTTTAGCCCATTTATGTTTGGTGAAATCTTCTATACCTTTTAAATATCTTAAAATATGCACATTGCATTCTCCGTGGTTTATTCCAAAATTATATTGTACCCTGTTATGATCGTGTATTAATGTTCCAAGATAATTATTTAAAAAGCCTATTTCTATCATCGCTTCTTTACTTTTGTTCTTATGTACATATTGCAAAGTATATTCTTTGTTACTATAATTGTGTAATTGATAATTCTTTCCACTTATATTTATGGGAGATTCATCTGTATGCACATAATAAGCATTGTATAACTCTTGAAGTATTTCTTCTATAAATGGATCTAAGTTATCTGATAATGTCTTACTCCAATTAACTAACGTTGCTTTTGTAATATTAAATACACCATTAGTAATAGCCTTTATAAAGTCAACACTCTGATCCATTGATGCTGGAACTCTATGTACTAATAACATAAAAACGGCTTTTAACTCATTTCCATAAGTTACTACATTATTCTGACTCTTAGGTATATTATATTCACCTAACTCATCTGGATAATATCTATATTCTTTTACTACTGTTGTAATCTCTATATCTTGAATATATCTAGAAATATATGGTTTATCTTTATTTTTATTTGTTTTATTTATATCAATAACATCATGCTTGACATTACCACTATCAATTAGTTGTTTTATTTTTGATACACTAGCAGTGCTACCTTTGTGACCTTTTTGTCCACCTTGTTTTCTATTGGTTTTTTCACGGCTATTTTTAATTTTCTTAAATCCATTTTTGCTAGAAGGTTTACCAGAATTAGTACTATCTTTATCATTGTTGTTTTTAAGACGTTGAATTTCTAAAATAAGTTTTTTAATTTCTTCATCTTTACTTACAAGAAGATCATTCATATTATTTACAGTTGCATTTAACGTCTTTATTATGTTGTTTTGTTCTTTTGTTAAGATAGTTAATTTTTCTAGTTCAAGTACTAATTTTTCATAATCTTTTTGGAATAATTTTCGATAATTAGAAACCATAAAAACACCGTTTTTCCCTTGCTTAATATATTATATTATACCTTAAAAACTGTTATTTTTCAATACTTTTAGGTGTTTTTTGTTTGCTTTTTTACGTGCTTTTTATATCAATAATAATTAAATTTATACTGAATATTTTTTAAGTTTTTTTATACCGGATTTGATATTATTTGTTTCATTACATCTGAACTGTAACCGATAAAGAAAAAGAAATTATAAAATGTTTGCTTTGTCCCAAAGAATGTGTCATC
>CAZMLS010000283.1:0-1998 GCA_964567215.1 uncultured Atribacterota bacterium
CTTATTGATAGATATATTATAGAGATAATTTGACATCCTCCAATATATGCAGTATGGGAGGTCATAATCACCACTTAAGATTAATAAAGGATATTCTCGTTTAACATTTTGTCGGGATTTTATAATATTTCCTAATCCAGACATTACAATAAAAGATTTTCTCGTAAACAAACTTGCCATTTTATAAAATCGTACTTGTTCTTCCAGATTAATTACGGTAACGGATGCTACATATCGTCGAAACGAATTCATAGAAAAAATTATTTTTAGCAACCATTTAAAACTTTCTAATCGTTGTGCTTTCTGGATTTCTTTATTTTCTTTATTAATATTATATCCGCCTAAAACAGTTAATGAGTTAACATAATTGGGATACTTTAAAGCAAAGTATTGAGCAATTAAAGATCCCATTGAAACACCAACAAAATAGGCACTGTTGTGTCCCTCTAGTTCAATTATAGTTTTTATATGTTTTACTGAAAAATCAATTTTATCTTTTGATTTATTTACTTGAGATAATCCATGTCCTAACATATCTATTGTGATTACACGGTAGCTTTTTGAGAAAAAGTCTATTTGCTTGTCAAAGCACCTATGATCTCCAAATGCGGGATGAAGAAATATAATCAAGTCGTTATTTTTATTACCTGATATATAATAGTGAATAGCGTATCCATTTTGATTCAGTTGTTTGTGTTCTATTGGTGTTTCAATTTCTATTTTGTAATGTTTATTTTGTTTCATTTTTTCTCTTTATTAAATTAGTTTTATATGATTTAAAATCTTTTCTAAAGCCCGCCATTTAAGCCGAATTGCATATAACCGAATTACTTTGTTTATGCTCCCGAATTGTCATGTTTTGCGAACTACTTCGTTCAAGCACGACTCTAGGTGGAGTTTCGAAAAGTAACCACTAATTTTCCTTGTGGTATATCTTTTATAGATTATTGGCTTATCATAAACTAATTTTATTAATTCTGCAAATAATAGGCTTATTTTTATGAATTATTTTACGATAAAAGAAGGATTTTGAATATTAAGGGTTGAATATAATCTAGAAGTCTCAAGCATTTATTGCTTTCCCCTTAAAAGGGTAAAGAGGGGGAAAAGAAAAAGTTTAAGTTTTAGATAAGGAGGTGTGGTTAGAAGAAACATTTCTTACTCTTTTCCAAAGATTAAAGTATCATGCATAAGGAAAAAAATGTTGTATAATAACTACACAGGACAATTTAAATAATTAAAAAAAGGAGATAAAAAATGAATTCAAACAGAAAGATAGCAATAATTGTGGGAGTATTATTTATAGCTGCGACGGCTGCGGGTGTGTTTGGGGGTATGCTAACTCGTGCTTTTGGAGGACCTTCAAATGCTCCAGATTATCTTAGTAATATTTTTGCAAATGAAAATCAACTAATAATAGGAAGTCTTTTTATAATAATTATGGGCTTTGCAGCTGCCGGTATTGGAATTACGATGTATCCAGTCTTAAAAAAGCAAAGTGAAGCCTTAGCTCTTGGGTTCGCTGCTTTCAGGATTATTGAGGGTGTACTCTTTAGTGTTAGTGTGGTCGGCATATTCTTAATATTAACTTTAAGTCAGGAATTTGTAAAAGCAGGAGTTCCGGCTGCTTCCCATTTTCAAACCTTAGGTATCTTATTGAAAGATGGGCAGTTTTGGGCTTATCATGTAGGTACGATCAGTTTTTGCTTCGCTGCTGCGATGTTTTATTATTCATTATATCAATCAAAACTCATTCCTCGATGGTTATCGGGTTGGGGTCTTATCGGAGTCCCATTGTGGTTAGCAGCATGCTTGTTAGCTGTCTTTGGCTCCTCTTCAGGAATACAGCCTCTTTTATATCTGCCAATAGGCCTGAATGAAATGGTGCTCGCGATATGGCTGATAGTTAAAGGATTCAATTCATCTGCAATTGCTTCCGAGTCTATAAAAACAGATATAAATATATGAAAAAAGGGGTCAGGTCTCCACATTTGACAT
>CAZMLS010000284.1:0-1994 GCA_964567215.1 uncultured Atribacterota bacterium
GAAAATGGATGGGATTTAACCCAAGAAATTTCCCGCTTAGCCTATCAAACAGAGGTCGAGGCAATTTTAGTTCCTTCGGCCACCGGAAAAGGCAACAGCTTAGTTGTTTTTGATAAATATATCAAGAAAGAAAACCTTAAATTAATATCAAAAAAGAAAATATGATGGCTAAGCTTACTTTTTTGCTTTTTAACAGCACCCTAAAAAATGACCACCCTGCCTATCTTGCGAAGAAACCCCTGGTTTCTTATTAACAAGGTGGAACCTTTAAGTCTGATTTATAATATATGAATGTCGAATGAATATCAAAAGGTAAAATTGACAAAACGATTGAAATAAACTATTGTTTAACCAAAGCAATATACCGCTTTTTCTTGCTCTCTTCTGTGTAAGAAGATCGTTAAAGGAAAGTAAACAATATGAAGAAAAATATAAAAAAACAATATATTATTGTAACCCATATTATCAAAAAAGAGAATGATCAGTATGTTGCCACTTGCCCGGAATTTGATGTTTCTTCTTTTGGCAAAACAGTGGAAGAAGCAAATGAAAATTTAAAAGAAGCCATCTCATTATATTTAGAAGGAATTGAAGAATTAAAGATTCGTGATCAAATATTTAAAGAAAAATCGATTGCAACTTATATAAATAAACCAAAATCAATTACTAATAATTATAAATTTGAAAAACAACTTAACAACCAACCATTTATCAAAAAAGAACCAATGCAAGTAGTATTGTGCGTATAGTTATATTATGTCAAATATGCCTACCGTAACCGGGAAACATCTAATAAAAAACTATGTAAAACCGGTTATGAAATATTAAGAACAAAAAGTTCTCATGCTTTTCTAACTTATCCAAAGTATCCTAGAAAATCAACGGTAATTCAAAACACGTCCAAAGATATCCCCGAGGGAGCGCTTTCGTCAATAAGGAGACAATTAAAACAAGCCAAAAAAGAATTTATCGATCTTATATCGTAAATAAAGACTCTACGTCTATCAAATTTAACTAATAATTCCTTTTTATTTTTTCTCTCCCCTCCCCTTCCATTCAAATAAATATTAAATAATTTTATCGCTTCAAAATATTCACCATTAATTTATATAAAAGCATTTTTAATTTAATTTCTGCATAAGATATTAATACTAAATATTTATGTGTAAAAATATTCTAAAAAAGCTTTTAATATTTATTATTATATGATAATATATTTTTATAATCAAATAATGTAGGGAAATGTAGGAAGATATATGAAAATAATTGCTTTAATCAATCAAAAAGGCGGCGTAGGGAAAACAACTTGCGCCATTAATATTGGAGCAGGCTTAAATATGCTTAACAAGCGCGTCTTGTTAATAGATTTAGATCCGCAGGCACATTTGACCTACAGCCTGGGATTGCCTGCCCACGAGCTTAAAAATACAGTTTACGAACTTTTAAAAGGAAATGTAGCTTTAAAAGATACGATCGTTAAAAGAAACGGGCTTAGCCTGGTCCCCTCTTCTCTTAATCTGTCCGGAGCGGAAATAGAATTTTCCGGAATGGCCGGCAGGGAATTCCTCTTAAAAGAAATTTTAGACAAAACAAATAATTATGATTACACATTTATTGACTGCCCTCCCAGCTTAAGCCTTTTAACTTTAAATGCTCTTACTACTGCCCAGGAAGTTTATATCCCCTTACAAACAGAATTTTTAGCTTTACAGGGAATGACAAAACTTTTAGAAACCATCGCTATTGTTAAAAAAAGATTAAATAAAAATATAGATACTACCGGCATTATAGCCACCAGGTTTGATTGTAGAAAAAATCTTAACCGGGAAGTTGTAAATAAAATAAAAGAATATTTTGGTGATAAACTATTTAGTACCATGATTAGAGATAATATCTCTTTAGCAGAGGCACCAAGTTTTGGCAAGACAATATTTGAATATAAATCAAACAGTTATGGCGCTAAAGATTATTTGAATCTTTGTAAGGAAATTGTA
>CAZMLS010000285.1:0-1989 GCA_964567215.1 uncultured Atribacterota bacterium
GCTGATAATGTCATATTGGATTTTTCATCACATTCACTATATCTTACTCTGCTCTCAAAACTGTACATGCAACTTTTGTATGACTGTATGGATCCGATAGTCATACTTCTCCTTTCTTGAATATATCACATCGGCGGGGGGTTATCGGGGTCGGTTTTCATTGAGATCTGTCCCCCTTTATTCTTCTATGATTATTTTTCTGCAATAACGAGCATTTCAAAGTCTTCCGTGGTCAATTGGTCTTTTCGGGAGTAGGCTCCTAGTTTAGCACCAAAAATATCTATTTTTTTATACCCAAGAGTTTTCAACATCCAGGTTATTTCACTGGGCACATAATAACGTTCATTACATTTCAATTTTTTTTATTGCCTGAATCGTCTTCGAATACAGTCGTATTGTGATCACGGAATGTCATTAAATCAAAGGTGTTGCTCTTATAGATCGCATTGCCCTCTTCGCTATCTGATTCACAAAATTTCTCCACAGAATGATAAAGTGGAAACAATCCGTTTAGCGTGGTAAATATAAATTTCCCTGTATTTTTTAACGCCCTTGTCACATTTTTAAGAATTATGAAATTCATTTCATCAGTCTCCATCAAAGGGAAAGCACCTTCACAAAGCATTATTGCAGCATCAAATTCACCATCAAAAGGAAGCTTTCGGGCATCATGTTGCTGAAAATCAATTTTCAGGTTAACCTGTTTTGCTTTCTCCTTTGCTCTAGCAAGCTGAGATTCCGACAAATCAATTCCTGTCACTCTATAGCCTCGTTTTGATAACTCAATAGAATGCCTTCCCGTACCGCATCCGATATCAATGATTCTTATATTTTTATTATAATTTAACTCTTGTTCAATAAAGTCGCATTCCCCAAGTGTCCCATGAACAAAACATTCCTTATCGTATTTCTGCGCATAATTCTCAAATAATGACTCATACCATTGCTTCATTATTGTCTCCTCCCATTCATCAAATCTACAATTGTTACCAATGACCATTGCACCATTTACGTTCACATCTACTTAACCCGATTTTAATATTCAAACTGTCCTCTGTTTGTGATAAAGAAATCTCTATCCTATGTAACGAACCAATTCCTCAATGGACTTACGTTTTTTTATTCCCGGATTATCTGCCGGATAGCCTATTGGTGTAAAAGCTATGGGTTCCATACCTTGAGGGAGATCAAGACATTTCCGTGCTGCATCAGGATCAAAAGCACCTATCCAACAAGTGCCAAGACCCAAATCTGTTGCAGAAAGAATGACATGATCCATTACAATAGCTGAATCCACATCAGCATAATTCCTTCCATCTCTGCGAACCCAATTTCCTTTCGGGATTCCACATATTCCTATTACATAAGGAGCCTGAATAAACCATTCTTGATGGTATATCTTCCTTAATTCATTTTTAAAACCGGCTGTTTTAATGACAAAAAGTCTGAAACTTTGTCTATTGGCTGCTGTCGGAGCCAGCCTTGCTGCCTCTAAAACCTTATCAATTATATTAGATGGTACATCATCCGGTTTATAGGCTCGTACGCTATATCTTTGTTTGATCAATTTCTGAAATTCCATAATATATTACCCCTTCTCTACTGATTTTATTTTCGGATACAGAAAAATACTTCTTTCCGTTATATCTATAATAATAATTATTCACACATTAATCAAATTTCACGATATTTTTTATCTCTCATAAATTTTACCTAAAATTAATTTAATGATATTCTTAAAGTCAGGTCTTCACATTTTACATTTCAGACTTCTATGTCAAATGTTGAGAACTGACCCCTTTATTTCTTTAAAGAAACTACCCCCAAAAGGTTGATACTGACGACTCAAACAATAACTTGACATTTTCTATATATAGTGTATACTTACAAAGTTACATAAAATTAAGTAACCGGGATATTTAAAAAATAAAATATATCCTAAGGAAACCTTCCTTATTTGTAAGGTTGGTTTTAAGTAATATTTAAAAG
>CAZMLS010000286.1:0-1979 GCA_964567215.1 uncultured Atribacterota bacterium
TACTAATGACTAATATAATTTTTGTAACTTTATCTCCGGTCTTTTCGTATTAAATACTGATAACAAAAAAAACTAAAAACCCTTGTGGAGCAAGCAAATGAACTGCAAAGAAATTAAAAAATTATTAAATCCTTATATAGACGGCATACTGGACAAAGATACATCAATACAAATCAAAAAACACTTGGAATCTTGTCCGGATTGCCGGAAAGAATATTTAGAACTAAAAAATGTTATCTCTTCGTTGAATATTCTTTTTACTCAATCCCGACCGGCACCTGAAACACTTACACAAAGTATAATGACAAAAATAACTCAAGAAAAAATAGAGATTCAATCTTCCTGGATTAACAACTTAAAAAAGCAAATTTCTATTTCCATTCTGTCATTCCCGCGCCTTTCTCTGTCATTCCCGCGAAGGCGGGAATCCATATTTTCTTTCCGTCTGGCTGGTTCCCTTGCCGCTACAGCAGCAATAATATTTTTTGCCTTTACTTTTATATTTAATATGCCCGCGACTTCTCCAGTTTGTTCAGCAGAAGTACAATTTTCTCTAAAACTTGGAGATAAAGAAAATCATGTAGTAGCAATCGCCGGTGATTTTAATGGTTGGAATCATGAAAACAATCTTTTAGGAGATTCTGACGGGGACGGAATCTGGACCGGTACCTTAAAATTAGAACCGGGAAGATATGAGTACATGTTTGTCCTTGACGGAAAAGAATGGGTTCCGGATCCTAATGCTCTTCGATTTGTTAATGACGGATTTGGAAACAGAAACTCTATTTTAGAAATAAATAGTTGCAGCAGCACATAAAAATGTATAATTTCCTCCCCCTTGAGGGGGAGGATTAAGGTGGGGGTGCAACTGGTAAATATCCTACCTGTAGACTTGAATTATTTAATTGAAGAATTGACTAATTGGTAAATTGGAGAATCAGATTATGTTCTCAAAAATGAAAATAAAAAGTAAAATGACATATTTTTCAATCATCTGCGTACTGTTAATATCTCTTACATCTTTTGCTTTTGCAGCAGAGACAGAGAATAGCAACCAACAGATGGTCCAATTAGAAAATATTCTGGATTCTTCGTCAACCTATTCAGCCTTTCAAACCAGCATGCTTCTAAAATCTGCCCAAAATTTAATTGATGCAGGTATTTCTTATGAAGATACTGAAGAAATTATAAAAAACAGCGTAGGAAGCTCCCTTAATGCTTACAATATTAAAAAGGTATTTGATGTAATACTGGAAACCCAGGAAGAAGGATTACCTTCCGAAACATTAATTAACAAGGTAAATGAAGGATTGGCAAAGAATGTAGACAATAATACAATCATTACTGTAATATCCAGCAAAGCAGAAAATCTTCAGACGGCTGATCAGATTTTAAATGAAGCCGCAGAAGAAGGCTTGGAAATCAACGGTGGTGAAGAATTGTTAAAAGTATTGGCTGATAGTCTGGAGAATGATGTTTCTGAAGAATCGTTATCCTGGTTATTAAATGCAGCCATTTCTGAAGATAAAAGCATACAGGAAATTGCCGAAATAAGTGAGGAATTAAGTTATTTAAGCTTGATGGCTTCCGATTCAGGTTTCTCTTCTGAAGAAATTTCTCTTATATTTGAGAAAGCTATGGAAAGTGACAGCAATATTGAAAATATTTGCGAAAATATTCAAAGTAGTTTAGAAATAGAAATTAGTGCAGCTCAAATAGGAGTAGGAGGAGGAAAACTATCTACTGCTACCAGTAATGGAATTTCACCTGCTTCTTCAGCAGGTACTCCGGAAGTAGAAATTGGCGGAGCTCCAACCCAGGAAACAGGAGAAGCTCCCTCTGCATCACCGAGTGCACCGGAATCGTCTCCTTCACCAATAGATGAAGAACCTTCTCCACCGGAGAATTAATAATATATCAACAGGTCTTTGAAAAATTAACAACATAGATACAAAGATTTCTTTTCTAACACGTCGAAT
>CAZMLS010000287.1:0-1964 GCA_964567215.1 uncultured Atribacterota bacterium
AGCGATTATGGTAACAACCGAAGAAGCTATTAGTTTTTAATTAATAGTAACTTTTTAAAAAACCCTTTCGGCTTTTAAGTTGAAAGGGTTTTTTTATTGTAGGGTTAAGCAGGTACCGCCACAAAACCCGGATTAAACTGTGAACAACATGGATTATTTTAATCTATTATAAAATAAAAACTGCCTGATTAAAAGTCAGGCAGTTTTTTCTTATATCTTTTATAAATTAGATGTAGTCATTCTATTATTGGTTTAACAATTGAATGATATCCTGGTGCCCTTTTTTATGTGCCATATCCAAAGCTGACTGACCTTTATAGTCTTTTAAAGTTGGGTCAGCACCAAATTCCAGAAGCATTTTAACCAGGGTTAAGTTTCCTTTGTAAGCTGCATTCATAAGAGGAACCTTGCTATTTTTATCGGCCAGATTGGGATTGGCACCTTTTTCCAGGAAAAGACGTATGATATCATAATCAATTTCTTCCTGGGTCTGTAAGGCTTGGGTAGTTATTTTGCCCAATGCAGTAGAATTAATCTTTCCCGAACTTCCAACACTGAAGTTAGGGTTAACCCCTACATTGAGTAGCATAGGTACCATCTCCCGGTAATGGTCATAATTTCCGGCTGCTTTGGTTAAGGCATTATTTCCGTAGATATCCTGGTAGTTTATATCCGGGTGGTAGTCTAAGATTAATGAGACCATATCCGGAGTACCATGGGCACAGGCGGACATTAACATTGAATCTGTAGAGAAGACGAGGAGGCTGGCATCGACACCTGATGCAAGCACTTTATGAACAGTTACCAAATTATTCTGAATAATATCCTGGTTGAGTTGTTTGATTTCTTCTTTGGAAAGTTCTCTTTGTGGAATGGGTTGTTCCATTTCGGTTTCACTTTCTAAGGGTTCGGAAGGTGCAGTACTTGTTGCCGGTTCCTCTTTTTCTGCACCGGCTTGTTCTTCCGGTGATTCCATTTTTTGATATCCTTCGGGGATTTTAAATTTTTCTTCATCCTGTTTGATTACCTTGATATCAAGGAGTTCAAAAGTGCTTTGTTCAGAGTTAATCAAGGGGACAATTATTTTTAGTCTCTGCTTTAATTCAGGGGAATACCAGACTTCGATACCTGATTCCGTCATATCCGGTTCTGTATAAATATATTTTTCACACGCAATACCGGCAAGGACCTCTGTGCCCATTTTTTCTTCTTTTTTCCCCTGGGTTATCATTTCCCAACCAATAATGGGATTAAATAGAAGCATTGCTTCTTTGGAGAATTCCATATAGAATTTCATGATGGGATGAATACCAATATAAGTATCTTTTTTTCGGTCTACAATGATCACAAAGGGTTCCCCGCTGCTGTCCTTACCTTCCAGCCGGTAAAGATGATCCTTTACAAAATAATCAAAAATATAGATTTCTTCGGGTTGTGAGATTTTAATCCGGGCTAAAAATTCCTGGGCAAATCCCGACTGAACCAAGAGAAAAGCACAGATAACTAGAACAAAAATAAAAAGTAACATGAATGATAAAGTCTTTTTCATTTTTTTAAACTCCTTTTTTTTAGATATTTTATTAAATTCTTTTTATTTACTTCTAAAAACAGGTTTCCATCTTTTAATAATAATCGGTTTGCTAAACTGCATCATTAAGCACCTACTTGTGAATTGAAGGATAAGGATTTTTTAGATTATTCCTTTTATTTTTTTACCTGGTGACTGAACTTAAAACTTAAAACATGATTACCCTTCCTTTGTCTTACCTTTTTACATTCTCTCCAATTTCAGAAAGAATTTATGTCAAATGTTGAGACCCCTTTATTTCTATTTTAGTGACAAATTTAATGATCTTAATTATGTGAACTTGTGAAGCCTGACCCCTTTATTCTCGATTTTTATGTTCCGTCATTCGATTGAGTTTTTTTAAAGATTATCCATATACCAATTATCACCAAGAAAA
>CAZMLS010000288.1:0-1962 GCA_964567215.1 uncultured Atribacterota bacterium
TCATGACCAAAGGTATCATTGATCGGCTTAAATTTATCGATATCCAAAAAAGCCAACAAGAGGGGAGACTTGCTGCGGTGGGAGAGCTTCATCTGCCGGTCCAGCAGCTCCAGGCCATATCTTCGATTATAACCACCGGTCAAGGAGTCAATGCGGGCCATTTTTTCCAGTTTTCCTTCCGCTTCTTTACGTCGGGAAATATCCGTGTGGGTACCTACAAAACGCAATGCTTTACCGTTAGAATCTCGGGAAACCACACTACCCCGGCCCAGTACCCATTTCCATTGACCTGACTTGGTCTTTAAGCGAACTTCTTCGCTATATCTTTCAGTTTTTCCTTTGATGCATTCTTTAATTTTTCGCAAAACCCTTTCTTTATCTTCCGGATGGAGTAATCCTTCAAAGAATTTTTGAGTGGCAGCGATCACACCTGGATGATAATCAAGTATTTCATAATAGCGGTCACTTAAATAGAGCTTGCCTGATTCAAGATCATGGTCCCATATTCCGTCATTGGTTGCATCGAGTGTAAAAGAAAGTCTCTCTTCGCTTTCCTGTAAACTATTTTGGAGTTTTTTGCGTTCAGTAATATCGTGGACCATGCAGATGATGTGCGGAACATCATGCAGATTTATTAATCTGTACGATAAACTGCCAACGAACTGGCTGCCATCTTTACGACGAAGTATTGTTTCAAAGTTTTCAATAAATTCTTTTTTAGCAAGTTCATCGTAGACCTTTTGGCGGTCAGTGGGATTCTTCCAAAGCATTAAAGACATGCTGGTCTTTCCAATCGCATCCCCACGGGTAAATCCGGTTAAAACTGTAAACCCTTCATTAACATCGACAATTAACCCATTGTTCAGGCGGATAATAAGAGATGCATCGGGATTTAAACTGAATATCTGTTCGAAATGTTCTTTCCCTTCTCTTATTTCCATACTCAAGCGCTGATTGACCATGATAATCAGACCAAAAGTTAATAGGATACCTTCAATGAGCTGGGCCAGGAATACGGTTGTCTGCATAAACGTTGGTGTGAAAATACTGGTAATAGTTGAAGCAGTAATCATGTCCACCGCTCGGAATGCAAAAAAACAGCCATGAAAAAGAAGCACCGCGGAGACAAAGTTTGCAGAAGCAGTGACAGAGCGAGGCTTGTTAATAAAGATACTCCATGCGTTTAAAAAAGAAATAATTGCAACGGTAGCAGCCGCAATAAAACTCCTTATAATAATATCTTCATTTGTGTAAGTAAAGTAGAAATAAAATAGAAGGAAAGTAATAAAGAGAGGAATGAGAATTCCTCGATTTTCTTTTTTATTAAGAAATCGTATACTTCCGATATATATAAAAATCAATCCCAAAATGGTTAGAGTATTGGCCAAGATGATTGAGATCAGGGCAATTGAAATAAAATCCCGTAGGAGCAGCAACACAAATCCTATGGCTATCGAGGTAAAACCAAGCGCCCACCAGCCAATCCCCCTATAGGTTTTGCTGATCAAATATTGTATAAAGATAGCAATGGCTTGCAAAAAATTGGTCAGGACCAGAACAATGAAAATCGTACGAAGGTCAATGTTCACTAGGAACCCTCCTGGTTTATTTGAATACTAATTTTTTTATTGTTAAAATATTTTTATCTCTTGTGATTTATTACCTTAATCTTTCCGGCTTTAATCCATTCCTTTACAATTTCTCTTCTCTTTTCTTCCAGGACCACCTCAAGTAATTTTGAAGTTTCTCCTTTTAATTTACTCCTATTAAGTTTTTCTTTCCAGAAATCGGGTAACCTTTTTTCTGATTCTTTTCTTATTTCTTCCTGTTGTAGCAGATTAAGCGAGTTAATGATAAAAACAACCTTCCCTACACCTATTTTAACCACTTTTCCTTATTCAAATTTGAATCCTTTTTCTTTAAAGAGTTTTAAACAGGCATCCGCTGCTTTCGAATCATAGA
>CAZMLS010000289.1:0-1958 GCA_964567215.1 uncultured Atribacterota bacterium
AACTATTAATAAATAGCAGCAAATTTATCTATGTTATCTTTTTCAAATATATGTGGTTCGCCCATTATTGCTTCGAAACCTGGACCTATTTTAATTTCTCCCATTCTACCGACTTTCATAACCTCGCCCTCTTTGCCCTGAAATTCACCCTTAAGCAGTTTATAGGCAATGTAAGTTGATGAATATCCTAAATCAATGGGATTCCAGAGAGACATTTGTCGACAGGTACCATTTTTGATATATTGCTTCATTTCAGAGGGTAAGCCAAGACCGGTAAGTTCAACCTTCCCTGATTTTCCAGCATCTTCTAATGCCTTTCCAATTGCCGCGATACCAACAGTTGTAGGTGAAATAATCCCTCTTAAATCAGGATAAGATTTAAATAGCCCCATTGCTTCCCGGTAGCTCTTATCAGAAAGATCATCACCGTAAACCACCGCAACTAAATTCATATCTTCATAAGCAGGTTCTTTCAGTTCTTCTTTCATCCATTCAATCCAGGTGTTTTGGTTGGTAGCCTGAGAAGAAGCACTTAAAATAGCAATTTCACCCTTGTAGTCAATTAAATTTGCCACCATTTTTACCTGGCTTCTACCAATAAACTCACTGCTGGAAGGAGCTAAATGAAGTATTCGCCCTTCTGGTGCAATTCCTGAATCAAAGGATATTACTATAATTCCACTCTTCATTGCTCTTTTACAAACAGGCACCAGAGCATCTACATCATTTGCTGAAATGACAATTGCATCTACTTTCTGGGCAATAAGCGAATCAATAATTTCTATCTGGCCCTCGGCAGTTGGTGTAGTTGGTCCTTGATAAATAAGTTCAATGCCACCAAGTTCTTCAGCTGCTTCTAGACCGCCATCTCGACAAGCTTCAAAAAAGGCATTCCCCAAATTTTTAACCAACATAGCAATTCGGGTATTTGCCTCTGCTGCTGAAAAAGAAACCACAGATGCCATAAGAATTGCGATCAATACTATCATCAGTACAAATTTTTGTCTTTTCATTTTATTAACCTCCTTTTTTTATAAAATGAAAACTACTTGATAATATCTTATCTACTTTTTATCTTATTGTCAATAATTGTTATCATAATATTATCATACGTTGACTTTATTTTTATCATATAATATAATATTGGGCAAGTAAACAGATGCATTGTTCCGAATGTAATTTACTAATACTTACTAAATAGGTGGAAATAGTATATGAGTAAAGCAGAACGACTCGAAAAAATGTTAGATTTAATCCAAAATAGTAATTTTATCTCTCCGGTAGAACTTGCTGAAAAAATGAATGTTTCTCTGGTTACCATTAGGAGAGATCTTAAAAAATTAGCAGACCAAAAATCTATAACAAAAGAGTACAGTACTATTAAAATAGCTCGGGATTACGATAAAAGATTTCATGAAAGGCTTAATACCAATCTCGAACAAAAAAGAACGATAGCAGAATTAGCCAAAAGATTTGTGCAATCAGGAGATACGATTTTTTTAGATACCAGCACAACTTGCTACGAGTTTGCCCGTACATTAGCCCTCTCTTCTTATAATCTACATATTATCACCAATAATATATACATGGCTGCTGAGTTAATGAGTATTTATAAAATAGATTTGGTTCTTATTGGAGGTAATATAAGACATGGCTACTTCTCAACGGTTGGTCCACTCGCAGAAAAAATGTTATCAAAAATAAAGGTGACTAAATTCTTCTTCTCCTGCACGATGTTAGATACAAGAGGCATCTATGAATCTAGTGTCATGGAAGGGAACATTAAAGTAAAGATGTTCGAAAATTCCAGGCTTCATTATCTTCTGGTAGATTCCAGTAAATTTGATAAGGCATCTATCTTCCGGACAACTGGTATTGAAAACGTAGATGCGATTATAACCGATAAATCATTATCAAAAGGATATCTCGATATATTGGAAGATAAGAATATCGAGATT
>CAZMLS010000290.1:0-1946 GCA_964567215.1 uncultured Atribacterota bacterium
AAAGGAAGAAACTCTCCAATTTTTCCTGTTGATGTAACAGCTATATATTCCTTATTAATCTTCAAGCCATCCGAAACATAACTCACGGTCTCCCAGGCATCTGCCAATCCCTTATCTCCGGTGCAAGCATTTGCAATCCCGCTATTGATTAAAATTGCCTGCAACTTCCCCTTTGATAAGGATAAATTCTTTTCGGTGACCATTAAGGGAGCAGCCTTAAATTTATTCTTAGTAAACATACCACAACCATTGGCAATTTTTTCAGAATAAATGAGAGCCAGATCTTTTTTAATAAATCTAATACCACTTTTAATACCTGCTGCCTTTATTCCCTTGGGAAAGGTTATCCCTTCTTTTATTATTCGAAAATCTTTTTCATTTGAAACATCACTCATCGCTATCAACTCCTTTTATTTCTAATGGATAAATCGGACTTATCCAAACCTAACTGTCTTTACTCTCTACTTTAAATTAAGCCACAGGTCTCTGAAAAACCAAACATAATATTCATATTCTGTACTGCTTGACCGGCTGCTCCTTTAATCAAATTATCAATCACAGAAATCACTTTAATCTTGCCCACTCTTTTATCTACTGCAAATCCGATATCACAATAATTTGTATCGGTAACAAATCTTGTTTCCGGTAAATTGGGAGGTGTAAATATTCTCACAAAAGGAGAATCATTATAAAATTTTTGGTATAACTCTAAAATTTCCTCTTCACTTTTAATGCTTTTTAGATCCAAATAACAGGTCGACAAAATTCCTCTATTGATAGGTAAAAGATGAGGAGTAAAAGTTATTTTTATGTTCATCTGCTTTTCTAGATTATTTTCTCCCGAATAGATAGATGATAACTCTTGCTCAATTTCCGGAATATGATTATGTTTAAGCACTTTGTAAGCCTTAAAGCTCTCATTACATTCTGCAAAATGAAGACCTAAAGATGGTTTCCTGCCTGCTCCGCTTACACCGGATTTTGAATCAATAATCATGCCTTCCGGTTCAACAATATGATGTCTCAACAAAGGGGCAATGCCTAAAATTACGCTGGTTGGATAACATCCTGGGTTAGCAACCAGAGAAGCATTTTTTATATCATCCAAATACAATTCCGGTAATCCGTATACAGCTTGAGTTAACAATTTCTTGTTAATCCCTTCGTGTTCTTTTTTATACCATTCCTTATAAACCATCGTATCTTTTAAGCGATAATCTGCACTCAGGTCGATTACTTTTATTCCTTTTTTATTTAATAGTTCGGGAACAATATCCATGGAAACCGTATGGGGCAAAGCAGTAAAAACCAAATCTGAATCCCGGGATATGAATGCCGAATCCGGTTTAATTAATTTTTTATTCAAACTATTTAGAAATTCAGGAAATACTTCCGTGATATTTTTCCCGGCATAAGTGGAAGATCCCAGAAACATCAATTCTACTTCCGGATGTCCGGATAATATTTTGATTAATTCCTTTCCTGCGTACCCGGTTGCACCAATAATACTTACTTTTATTTTTTTCATTTATTTATACCTCGTTTACCCTTGTAAAATAAAAAATCCCGCCCCTTTAGATAATCAATCATTACCCAAAGGGACGAGATAAAATGTACTTCTCGCGGTACCACCCACCTTGAGCAAATAATAATCCATCCCGATAAAACAAAAAATCCCGTCCCCTGATAATCTTCATTATCAAAAAGGACGAGATATAATCTCGCGGTACCACCTAGGATTGGATAAATTATTTACCCCACTCATTAGAAGTTTTTAAAGGAAACCAACCTGTTTTATTTGAGGTTCTCTTTTCAGTCATCCTTTTTAAGACACTTTCACCATTCGTATCTTTCTCTTTCTAATAAAGGAATAACCTACTTGCCCCTGATTCTCTATTTATTTTGAAATACAATACAATAATTATTCCATTTTGTCAAATTTTTTT
>CAZMLS010000291.1:0-1940 GCA_964567215.1 uncultured Atribacterota bacterium
TTAAATTTCATATCATTAAAGACAATTTCCTGATAACTTGAATGCAGGTAGGGTTTTTCTTTTAATTCATTGACACTGGTTTTAAAATTTGCTTTTTCGATAATTTTCTCTATTGTCGCTAAGTTATTCTCCGGTAGATATTCCAGGTTAAAATTGAATTTCTTTCCTAAAAGCCTATAAATTTCAGTTTCATGTTTGCACTCTCCCAGGGGTTCAATTACTTTCTGCTGTAACTGAATATAGGAATGTCCGTATCCCATGATCAAGTCATTATATTCCAACATTGAAGCTGCAGGCAAAATAATATCTGCCATATTTGCCGTATCAGTCATAAAAAGGTCGCTGACAACGATAAAATCTAATTCATTCAACGCTTTTGCCAGTAAATTTACATTTGGATTACTGGTCATTGGATTTCCCTGCTCAATCCAGGCGGCCTTTATGGGTGGGTTAGTCTGTTTTTCTATCCCGCTACCCAATTTTGCAACCGGGATAGAATTTCGAATATTTACTGAATCAGGGGGTATAAACGGCCAGTTCGGCTCAGGAGCCTGTCTGTCGCTAAAATAAAAACCGCAACCCTTTTTACCTAAACTACCGGTCAAGGCAGGTAGAAGAGAAATAGCTCTAATAGTCTGCCCTCCATTGGTATACTTCTGTACCCCCATACCGCAAAATAGAGCATATTCCGGATATTCTTCCATGTAATTTACTATTTTTTCAATTTTATCTTCAGGAATTTCCGTTATAGTTGATACATGACTCAATGGATATTCCCGAACCATTTCTTCAAATTGGGAAAAACCAAAAGTGTATTTTTTCAAGAAAGTTTTATCCGGTACATTTCTTTTAATTAATTGATGGGCAATTCCCAAAGCCAGACAGCCATCGGTTCCCGGTCGGGGATGCAGGCTTAGAACACTTTTCTTTTCCGATTCATTTTCCCGAACATCAATACTAATTAATTTGGCACCTTTACTTATGGCTTTGTTTAAATAATGTTGAAGATGAAGATGCGTATAGACAGGATTAATGCCCCACAATATGATTAACCGGGAATTTTCGATATCTGAAATTCGATTATGCTTAACTACCCCATAGGTTAGTTTAATTGCTTCCTGGGCAGCAGTATCGCATAACCCGCCATAAGTACTCGTATAACCGCCAAATTGATTCCAAAAACCGGAAGCGCAATTTTTCATGATACCCAAATTTGCATAACGACGATAATATAAAATGGATTCCGGACCAAATTGTATTTTTAATTTTTGAAGTTTTTTATAAATAATGTTTAAAGCTTCATCCCAACTGATTCTTTCAAATTTTCCTTCACCCCGAAAACCGATGCTCTTCATGGGATAAAGCAATCTTTTTGATGAATATACCATGGAAAGGTAATTTTTAACTTTCCTGCACAAGCGACCCCCGGTTAATGGATGATGGCTGTTTCCCTTTATTTCAACTGCCTTTCCACTTTCTAATTTCACTTGCAAAGCGCAGGAACCAAAACAATCTTTCGGGCATACTGAATTAATTATCTTGAAACTCATATTAGCTCTTCTTTCCCGGAAATTAAAATAGACAAGATTTAATAAACAAATTTCAATGAATTTATTTTTGTTTTTCTAATGAATAACTAAAAATATTTCTTTTTAGCATTGTTTTAATAACATACACATAAATTAATATATTAATGGGAGTGGCAATCATTCTGGCAGGCATGAGAATAGCCCAGGGAAGCCCAAATATACTGTTTAAAAAATAAGGAATCATCATCAATGAAACGATAACCTGTCCTGCGGTGATTGCAATTCCTAATTCCAGGATTTTAAGATCATCTTTTTTGTTAAATAATTTTAAAACCAAGGCCGGTATTATCCCAACCAAGGCCGAGGTCAGGGTAAAGTGGGGCATATAGACACCTAAGGGATTAATAATAT
>CAZMLS010000292.1:0-1933 GCA_964567215.1 uncultured Atribacterota bacterium
AACTCTGGTGCCTGGCACAAAAGTTTACATTAAAGGTTATAAATATGAAAAAGATACCTTTTGCACTCTTTTTATTAATTTATTTATTGATCTTCTCTTCGCTTTCTATGCTTACAACACTAACATCTACGGCAAGTTCCCGGTATGACCCCGGCTTAGATTGGAAGGTTGTAGAAAGTCCTCATTTTTCTGTTTATTTTTTTAAAAATCAAGAGAGCGATAATAATATCAACCATTGTCCTGACTACGAAGCAATTGCTCAAGAAGTAGCAGATATCGCCGAAGAAGTTTATATTAAAGTTAATGCTCAACTTGGTCCTTCAAAACATTATCATTTCCAAAAAGTATCTATTATCCTGGAAGATTTTTCTGATTATGCACAAGGTTTTGCCACCACATTCCCTCATCGGGTTATTCAAATTTCCTTAACTGCTCCCAGTGCCAAAACCTTTGATATGAAATTTAAAAGTTGGTTAAAAATGGTTATTACTCATGAGTATACCCATATTTCCCATTTTGAAATGACCGGAGAATACACTACAGCTCTTCGTGCTTTATTTGGAAAAATACTTTCTCCTAATGGCCTTCAACCCATATGGTCAATTGAGGGATTAGCAGTTTATAATGAAACCCAATTTACCTCTGGTGGTAGAGGCATAGATACTCGATATGATATGTATTTACGCATGGCCGCACTTGAAGATAAATTTAATACTTTAGATCAGATAAGCGGTTATTATCTTACTTCCTGGCCAGCCGGCACTGCTCCATATATTTACGGACAATCACTTATTCATTATATTGCAGATAACTATGGGGAAGAACAGTTGATTGATGTCAGCGAAACTTTTATCCGCCACCCTTTATTAGGAATAAGTTACGCTTTAAAACAAACCCTGGGGCTTTCTCTTGATGAATTATATCAAAAATGGAAAGATTTTATAAAAGATAAATATGAAACTCAAAAACAAGATATCATTTCATTAAAACCTTTAACAATATCTCAGCAACTCACGAATTATAATTATCGGGTTGATTATCCTCATTGGATCTCAACTTCTGAAGGAAACAAAATTGCCATTAGGGTTTATTCACCTCATTCATATCCTTTTATTCAAATTATTCATGCTATTAATCCCTTATCAGATTCACCTGCTCCTTTAACTCAATCAATAATTAAAGACCAATCCTTGATTAAAAGAACTTATGGTTCGAATTCCTCTTTTGACGTTTCTGCTGATCAATCCAGAATCATCTATTCAAAATTAATGAATTTTGAACAATATAATTATTTCTATGACCTTTTTTTGTATAATTTAAAAACTAAAAAGGAAATCCGCCTTTCTAAAGGACTGCGAGCCCGTGATCCCGATTGGTCACCTGATTCCACTAATCCGCAAATCGTTACCGTTATTAACCATGCCGGAATAAACAATCTGGCTCTTATAAATATTGATTTGGATTCCATCATAAACGCATCATCCAACGAGAATCATATTCCAGAATCCTTATCAATTACCAGGAAAGATATTCTCTATTTAACGGATTTTTGCGATAATGTTCAATTATACCAACCATCCTGGTCACCGAACGGAAAAATCATTGCGCTTTCTGTCTGGCAAAATGGCACCCTGGATATTTGCCTTGTAAATCTTTCATCTAGTCAAACTAACTCCAAAAAAACCACAGATACCACCTTTTTCCCTATCTTTCAGGATCAATATAATGACCTTAGTCCATGTTGGTCTCCGGATAGCCGATATATTTTTTTCTCTTCAGACCGAACCGGCATCTATAATATTTTTGCGTATTCCTTATCTAATAAAAAACTCTATCAAATAACCAATGTCCTTGGCGGAGCCTTTGAACCTTCCCTCTCTCCTGATGGTAAACAACTGGCATATATTGAATACCACGCCACCGGATATGAATT
>CAZMLS010000293.1:0-1913 GCA_964567215.1 uncultured Atribacterota bacterium
ACGTTGATGCTAAATTTCTTACTGATGGCAGAGGAAACTATTCTAAATATTCCAACTCCGAAGTTGATAAAGCAATTGCCGAAGGAGCAACTACGGTTGATCAGGGTAAACGCAAAGAAATTTACAAAAAGATGCAAAAACTCATTAATGATGAGTGCTTCTATATCGGTTGGAGCGTAAATGATTTAACGGGTACCTCAGCTAATTTAATTAATTGGGAACCAATTCCCGATAGCCGAATTAATTTACATGACGCCAATTTTAAATAGGATTTCATAAGCAAAAACGGAATATTCCGGGAGAAAAGAATTTTCTTTTCTCCCGGAATATAAAGTAATTAGAGGTGAAAATGAAGGGAATAAAAATATTAGAGAGAATTCTTATCGTGATACCAACGATGTTCGCTATTGCTATACTCGTATTTGTGCTCATGCGGATGATGCCTGGTGACCCTGTCGATAAAATGATGGGAGAGAGTGGAAATGTCAGCATAGAAGAAGTTCAAGCGCTAGAAAAAGAGTTTCATCTTGATTTGCCACTTTTTGAGCAATTAAAAATGTTTATTACCGGTATTTTTCATGGAGATTTAGGAGTATCTTTTCAAGAGAGAAGGCCGGTATGGAACATCATAATAGAAAGGCTACCTGCTACGATAGAATTGGCTTTGGGGGCACTTATATTTTCTCTAATTGTGGCTATACCTATAGGAGTTATTTCTGCAGTAAAACAAAACTCTCTCATTGATAGGTTGGGAATGGCTTTTGCTTTTTTAGGAATATCTGCTCCAGCTTTTTGGTTAGGTATTGTTCTGATTATAATATTTGCGGTTAATTTGAACATATTACCTGTTTACGGTAGATCTATTTTTGCATATAAACCTGCTCATGTCACCGGAATGTATGTATTGGATAGTATTCTGTCTCGTAACTGGTTAGCCCTAAAAGATAGTTTAGCGCATTTAATACTTCCTTCCATTAGTTTAGGAGCTGCACAAGCTGCAGTTATCACTCGTATCCTTCGTTCAAGCATGTTGGAAGTATTAAGAGCTGACTATGTTACATTAGCTAGAACGAAAGGGTTAAGCGAATATATTGTAATCACCAGACATGCTCTAAGAAATGCCCTTATTCCTACAGTCACAGTTATTGGTCTGCAAATAGGAATGCTTTTAGGTGGAAATATGATTATCGAAACAATATTTGGATGGCCCGGATTAGGGAGATTAGTTGTTACTTCAATTTTTAACAGAGACTTTCCGGTTATACAAGGTGCAGTTATGCTTTATGCGCTGGTCTATGTAACCGCAAACTTAATCGTTGATATTCTTTATACCTATTTAAATCCAAGGACAACTCTTTAAAGTTTGAAGATTTATTCTTGTATTCTAATTTATTAGTTGACTAAAAGGGGTAGAAAATAATTGGCCGAATTATATATAACCAAAAAGGATTCAAGCAAAAATATTAAATATAACAAAGGGAAGATGTTTTGGGAAAAGATTAAACATTTTCTAAAAGAGTTAATCCATTGTCGTACAGCATTTTTAGGAGCAATAATAGTACTATCTTTTATTCTAATAGCTATCTTCGCTCCTTTTATTGCACCACATGATCCCCTGAAGGCCAACATTATAAATCGTTTACGACCTCCTTTTTGGATAGATGGAGGAAGTATTACCTATTTATTGGGAGCCGATGAGATTGGTCGAGACATATTATCCCGGATTATCTATGGAACTAGAGTATCCATATTGGTTGGATTGGTGACTGTAGGTATATCAGGATTTATAGGTACATTGTTGGGATCTTTTGCTGGATATTATAGAGGACGTTTTGATGCAATACTATCACGTTTTGCTGATCTTTTATTGTCTTTTCCTTATTTGATTTTTGCAATTTTCCTTATGTCTATCG
>CAZMLS010000294.1:0-1903 GCA_964567215.1 uncultured Atribacterota bacterium
TGTATTTTTTCCCTAATAATTTTAACTCTTTTACTTCAACCTGATGGGTAAAACCATTCATTTTAAAGTTGCTTTGATGGACCTTCAATATTAAAGCAGTATTATCGTTGATTGCTTTTTCATAATCACTAATAAAAGTTTGATTTGTAGTGCCTACCTCCCGGAGATGTGCACCACTTTGTTCTAATATTTCCGGAATACGGAATCCGCCTCCGATTTGAACCAATTCTCCTCTTGAAACAATAACTTCTTTATTTTTCGCAAGAGAATTTAATATTAAGAATATGGCTCCGGCATTATTATTTACGATTAAACTTTTTTCAGCATGGCTTAAATTACAAAGTATTTTTTCTACGCTTTCTCCTCTTTTTCCTCTATTTCCTTCAACAAGATTGTATTCCAAATTAGTATAACCCTGAAGGGATTCCCGGATAACTGCAACTATTTCTTTTCCCAATGGTGCTCTTCCTAAATTAGTATGTAAAATTACTCCACTGCCGTTAATGACTTGGGTTAGAAAAGTTAGATCTTCTTTTTTTGTAAATTCTATGATTTTATTTATTCTTTCTTTTGAAGAATAAAGGTGACCATTTTTACGTACATTATTTTTTTCACTAGATACAACTTTTCTTATGATTTCAGTTATTATTTTTCGGGAAGATTTTCCTATTAGAGGTTGTAAATTTTTATTTTGTAAAATTATTTCTACGCTGGGAATTTTTGATAGTAATAAATTTAGTTTATTATTATTTTTAATTTTATTAGTTTTCAATTCTTAGGGTGGCCTCCTTAGGTAATTTGTAAAAAAAGATAATCGTAGAATTAGAGTAAAAACTGCTAAATAACTAAAATAAAAATAAATGGCGGGAGGGGTAGGAATCGAACCCACCGCGACAATTAAATTAATTATCGCCCACGAATTTGAAGTCCGCAAGGCCCACCAGAGCCTATCCACTCCCGGTTAATTTTTATCTTTAAACTTTTACTAATATAATTATAATTAGAATTATGAAAGATTACAAGAATTAATGAAAATAGTTTCATTAAAATATTGTTAAAAAGAAAAATACGTTATCAAGGAATACTAAAATATGGTATTAAAAAATAAAATAAAATAAATTATTATTGCAAGATGTTTGAGTTTTAATATATTTAAATTTTAATGTTAATATAATGATTTTTAGATTGAATTCATGGATAATATCATTTAAAATAGCTTATAAAATGAACATTTATTATATTCGAAGATAGCTAATATCTTGTGATGCAAGAGGAGTGAAAAAATGAAATATATTGATAGCCATTCGTTAAGTCCTTTTTTTAATTTAGCAATAGAAGAGCATGTGCTTAAAAAATTTTCTCTAGACGAAGATTTTATATTTTTATGGCAGAATACACCTACAATCGTTGTAGGGAGCAATCAAAATACCGTTGAAGAAATTAACTTGAAGTTTGTAAAGGATAATAATATTAATGTGGTTCGTCGAATGTCCGGTGGCGGAGCGGTTTATCAAGATCTGGGTAATTTAAATTTTACATTCTTAGCTCAAGTTTCTGAAACAAGTCGGATAGATATGAAAAAATATGCTTGTCCAATTGCACATGCTTTACGAGATATGGGAGTTCCGGCTGAAGTGAGCGGTAGAAATGATATTACCGTGAATGGAAAGAAAATTTCCGGCAATGCGCAACGTTTATATCAAAATAAAATTCTACATCATGGAACATTATTATTTGATTCAGATTTAAATATTTTAGAAAAAGCACTAAAGGTTAACATTGATAAGATACAATCTAAAGGTATCAAATCCATTCGCAGCCGGGTAACAAACATCAGCGATTATCTAGTACAAAAAATTGATATGCAGGCATTTAAAAATATCTTGTTAAAATACCTGTTTAA
>CAZMLS010000295.1:0-1896 GCA_964567215.1 uncultured Atribacterota bacterium
GTCTCTGCACTCAATAATTCCTCGATTCCAAACATCCTCTTTAAATCTAAATGTATCCATTGATGAACATGATTTCCCTCAAGATAAGGAAAAACTGCACACAAGGCTTTCCATTTATCATAATCTGAAATTTTAGGATCCCTGGCTAAAGCCTGAGAGAAACCGGGGAACTTTGCTGCCAATTGAATAATATAATGATCGCAATTTTTATATTCTTCTTTCGTCTCAAGAACTTCAGCTCTCCAAATATTAGGAAAAGGCTCATTTTCTACAATCTGCCTTAAATTATGGTGAGTATGAGTATCAACAATTCCTACCTCTTGCCTAAATGGGACGGCAGTATCATGATATAACTTTATGCTTTCCGAGTTATCTAATAACCAATTTTTGCCTAAAAAACCATTTTTATCTTTCATAATTACTTCCTCCAAAAGATCAGGTAAAAACTTCCTATTTTATCTCACACTTTTACGTAATTTTTTCTTGTTCAATTAATATTATTTAATAAATTTTTAACAAGTGCACACCCTATTCTTTCAAATTCGCATATAAAAACCTTTTTATTTTAATTATTTTATAGATTTCATATTTAGATTGCAGAATCAAGTGGTATCTCAACTTCAGCTCCTTTGCGTTCTGCTGAAATGTAGGCAGCATAGAGAACACTTACTACATCACTCGCTGCCAGCATTCCCGACTTGGGTTCCTGCCCGGTGGCAATTGCTTTCATAAAGTCTTGAATCTCCTGAGGGTAACCAAACATTGAGTTTTCATCCGGTGAAGGATTAGACCAACCTTGTTTAGTGCCAATTTTCTCCATCACATAAACATCTGTAAATTGTTCTTCTTTGGGATTGTAGAGTTCCATCGCATTGACAGGGCTTAGATTGCACTTAGCCCTATGATTATTGGCAAAAATTTCCAGCCAATTGTGCACACCTCCCATCACCAATTCTGAGGCAAAAATATCAGCAATCATATCATCATTGAAAATTACATGAAGATGACAGTAATCCTCGATATCCTCATAATCGGTTCTCAGGAAGCCCTTATCGATAAACTTTGGATTTCTGGTTATCTCATGAGTCCTGGCACTAACCGCCTTCGGGCGAATCGCCTTGCCATTACGTACAAAACCTTCTACCTGTTTCAGATAAAGTACAGCTGTTAAAGGGTGACAGCTCTTACCTACCATTGACCCTCCGCCTGAGAGTCTCCAGATCCCATAAGCCGGAGAAAGACTCCCTGAATGTGATTGGTCTCCTAAAGCCCATAGTATCTGTCCTTTAGTTTTAGTAATAATCTCAGCTTCCTTCTGAATTGCCGGTGCGTAAATCCAATTTTCTGCATAACAGATCTTTCTCTTACTCTTTAAAGCAGCTGTAATGATACGTCTAGCACTGTCAATCGCACCTTCTAACATCTTTTCCTTGGGAAATTTATTCCCCTTAAAGTTCTTATCTTCAGGGGGCGCAAAGTATCCGGTAAAGGGCTTTTCAACTACAATATGCTTTCCCGCTTCTAAAGATGCTATAGAAATTTCCTCATGAGCATATCCTGGAGTACAAACATCAACGACATCTATCTCAGGAAGCATTTCTTCAAGGGAATTAAAAGCTTTTATTCCCCGTTTTTGCGCAAAATCTTCACGATGTTCTTTGGTAAGCGAGGTAACTCCCACTACTTTTACATCTATACCAGTTACTTGTTGATAGGCGGTATAATGAAACTGGGCAGCAAAACCACTACCAACAATACCAATACGGATAGAGTTGTACATAATTATTAACCTTCTTAAGTTTGATTAAATAATCGAGAAATAATAAATATTAAGTTCCAAAAAATAATAATGATAAAATAATCTTTTGGGATTAATGATAAATTAATTTTATAAAA
>CAZMLS010000296.1:0-1890 GCA_964567215.1 uncultured Atribacterota bacterium
TAAAAATTACTAAAAATAGAAAGAATGTAAAATGAAAATAAAATTTACAACCAATCAAAGCGACTTTTTATATATGGATTCCTACTTTGAATAAAATGAAATCCCTGGACTTTGCTGACCTTTTATTGGAAAAAACAGGAATAATTGTAACCCCTGGAATAGGTTACGGGGAATATGGTGAGGGTTATGCAAGGATTGCTTTAACGGTAGGAGAAAAAAGATTGGAAGAGGCAATGGGAAGATTAAAGGGTTTAAAATTATAAAAAAGAATAAAAAATAATATCATAGTTAACCTACCCACTTTATTTATTAAAATAGTAAGGCGGGTAGTAGGTGAAATTAAATTTTATAATTTTCTTTATTTTCTAAATTATAATCTTATTTTCATTTTCCCATTTTTAGTAAAAGTTAATTTTACCCACTCTCCACATGCATCAATATTTTTATTATCTTTGATTTCATCCCAAACTGCTTTTGAAACATATAGATATTCAAGGTCTAGCGTATTTTTCATTATCAGCAGTTTTAAGTCGCTTTGCTCTAATCTCCAACAAGTTTTTACTGCTATTTCAACGGCTTCTTTCTCCGAATCTGTAGTTATAGGTATTTTAGCACGGTTTAAGAAGGTACTGGTTATTGTATTAGCATACATATCCTTGTAATTTATTTTATCAACAAGATGTCTGGTTGTAATATCCGCTAAACCAATCCCTAATGCATTACCATGAGATTCTTCTGTAATATCAAAAACTAATAATCTTTTAATCTCAGGTTTTGCAATTTCTTTTTCTCCGTTAATATCCAGTCTTCCTATTATGTTTGTATCAAATCCAGTACCACTTATATTTTTACCAATTTCCTGAGTTATTACTATATCAAGATTATCTATCGGTAACACTGGCATTACTTCTTTAGATATTTTTAACAACTCACTATCGACCTTTATTATATCCTCTGGTGAGACAAAAGATATTTTCATAGTTTGATCATAACTGTTCTCTAAAATACCTATACCCTGAATAATGGGAGCTTTTGTAATTATTAATTCCGCAGCTTGTGGAATAACATTTTTCAAACCATACACCCCTAAAAAATGAATGGAACTTGCCCCCTCTGCCTTGCCTAAGCCTATCGCTAATATTTTAGACATTCCACTTTCAACAAGATTACTTTTAAAATCTGTGTGCATTTTAACTCTGTTTAAAGCAATGATGCCATCTGCTTCCATTGCAACTTTGCTAAAATATATAGGTATTTTATTCTCTACTTTTCCAATTTGTATCACATCCATGGAAGCCATTATGGGAACACCCATTTCTCTTTCTGTTATACCATAAGAAGCTAAAACCCCTTTTTGTCCTTCACTATTTGCGCCTCCATGACTTCCCATGGCTGGCAAAATAAAAGGCAAAGCATTGAGATTTTTTAATTCAGAAATAATTTCTTTTACAATTAATTTAATATTAGTAATTCCTCTACTGCCCACAGTTATCCCGATTTTGTCACCTGATTTTATTCTGTTTTTTAAATCAGATTTTTTAAAAGATTGATGAATGTATTCGGATAAATTATCTATTTTTGTTCTATCAAAATTTTGTTTTATTTTTCTTACTTTAATATCCTCTATCATAAACTTTCCACCTTATTTTTCCTAATATATATCTACAGTATCTCGTTTTTTCTTTATATTTATATTTCCAATATATAACTTCTTTTTACATCTTTAAATTTTTAATATTATTTATTCTTACGCTAACTCAGTAAGACTTTTTACCCGTACTGATATGTTAATATGATGTATATTGTAATAATTTTTCCATGTTTTTATTTTACAAAATCTATAGCCATCTTAATGGCTTCTACCATACTCTCTTCGTTGGCTCTGCCCTC
>CAZMLS010000297.1:0-1884 GCA_964567215.1 uncultured Atribacterota bacterium
AAAAATGCAATCATTTCATCGGAATCGCTTTATTTTTTGTAATCATTTCGTCCTTTAAAGCAAATCAAGTCCTGACAATATTTTTTTTACTTTTTCTGCATCTGCACTATTTAATGTCAATGAATTCATTTTCATCCATTTTAAGCTTCTTCCCATAAAAGATGCTCCCATCTTAATTGCCGGTATCACTTTCCCTCCGGTGATTTGAATGATTTCGTATAATTGATTAATGTTCTTTTGCATTTCATTTACTTTTTGATAATTTCCTATTTTAGCTTCTTTATACATTTGAACATAAGGTTCGACAAATACATTCCCTAATCCGGTCACTATTCCATTAGCTCCACAATTTAAGGCTGCTCCGTCTAAATAGTCTTCACCTTGAATCCAGGAAAAATTTTCATGTACCGAAGTATGCATTCCCCTTGTAAAAGATATAAAATCTCCCGAACTGTCTTTTACACCTGCTATATTCTTCTCTTTTGCAAGCTCCAATATGCTATCGAGCACTATTTTATTCTGAGTGCATTGAGGAATATTATATATGATTAAAGGAATTGAACTGGCACGGGCAATTTTTTTAAAATGTTCGACGATGACATCTTGTGAAACACTATAATAATAGGGAGTTACAGCAACGAGATAATCCGGTTCGTATTTTTCATAAATCTTTATCTCTCTCATCGCCATTTCTGTGGTAGGTTGAAGGCAGGCAGCACATAAAAAGACTTCACTCATGCTGACCTCTTTCACACATTTCATTACTTCCTCTTTTTCTTTTAGGGTTAACCAAGCACCTTCTCCGGTTGTGCCATTTATAAAAAGTCCGTTTACTCCCGCAGAAATAAGATACTGCACTTGTTTTTCCAATAATTTAAAATGAATCCTGCCATTTTCATAAATAGGTAAAATCAGGGCAGGAATGACACCCTCTAATTTCTTGTTATTTAATTTATCTTTCAATTATTATACCTCCTGATATTTTGTAAAATCTTCCCTTATTTATATATTCATTTACCCTATACCTTCCTCAATGCTCCGGCAGATCCTTAAAAAATCATTTATCCGTCTATTAGTAGTAGAAAATTGGATATCTGCCATAACTACATCACAGGGAGCTATCTCTCTATGTATTTTTTTCATATCTTCTCTAAGTTCACCTAAGTTTGTTTCTTGTAGCCTGACCGGCGAATACATAACTGCACGCCTTGCTTCAGGAAACATTTTTTTGACTTTTTTCATATCAGACATAATACCCATATCAAGGTAACCTATTTTAGTTAATTTAATTATTTCTTCTAAATATGGTGTTACATTCCAGTTACAAGTGTGCATTCCAAATCTTTTAAAACCACTTTCTGCAATCTTCTTATCATAAGGTAAGAGAAATTCTCGATAAATTTGCGGAGACACCATATTAACTGTACAATTGCTCACACAAAAATGATTGATGTAAAATCCGGACTTCCGTTGTCTTTTTTGAACTTTCAGGGCTAATTTGATCATTAAATCACTGATTATTGAAAAAAAATGGTGCACTAAATCTGGTTTATCATAAAAATCAGTAAAAATATTTTCTCCCCTCAAGATAAAGGCATTATTTAAAACTCCTTGCCAATTTAGATATCCATGAATTTTTCCCCATTCTTTTTCTATAACATCCATTTGATTGAATATTTCTTCAATAAAAGGTCCTTTTAGCAATTGACCCACATTAAGAGCTTCAATATCTTTTACAGACAATTTTTCTTTCTTTTTGTTAATTTCCGGCCATTTATCCTTTTCATATACTAAGGGAAATCCAAATACCTTAGGTATAACATAAGCCCCATAGCATCCAGAAATAGTCGCTAAATCTTCTTTATAATCCTCATTCCAATAAGA
>CAZMLS010000298.1:0-1864 GCA_964567215.1 uncultured Atribacterota bacterium
CACTCCTTTCAAATTTAGTTTTTGGTTATTGGTTATTAGTTTTTGGTATGGAAAAAGTGGGACAGGCACTTTTTTAAAATCAAAAAAATAGCCAGTCCCCATTTTCCAAATGCAAGATGTTTTGATTCCTAATGGAATTTTAGCTGATTTTTTTGATTATAGGGAAAAATTATTTATTATTTATATTTTAGATTTTTGGTATAATATTTTAGAGCGCAATTTAATTGATAAATGTATACAATGAGTATTAAACTTAAAAAATTAGATTTTATCTAAGAAGGTAAAAAAATGATATTGGAAATTGTTGTAGAAAAGGACGAATCTGGTTATTATGTGGGGGAAGTACCTGCTTTACCCGGATGTTTTAGTCAAGGCAAAACCATTGAAGAGTTAAAAAGAAATATTGCGGAGGCCATTGAAGGTTGGTTAGAGGTGATGAACGATAAAGCTAAAAAAGGTAATGCTCAAGTATTTGAGGTTACTGTATGACTCCTTCAATTAAGCTTTGCTCAGGAGCTGAAGCTGTTAAAAAGTTTAGGAGAGCAGGATGGACAGTAGATCGTGCAGAAGAGCGAGGAAAATGGGAGGTAGGATAAAATGAACATTCTTTATAATGACAAGATAGATCTTCTTTATATTCGCTTAGACGAAAGAAAACAGGAAGTTATAAACAGGCGAATCTCTGAGGATATTGTGCTGGATATAGGCAAAGACGAAAGGCTCATAGGGATTGAGATTCTCGATGCCTCAAAACGTGTGAATTTAAAAAGGCTTTTGCCAATAAAATATGAAACCCCAAAAGGGGTCGCATCTTAAGGGAAGAAAAAAGGAAAAAAGGGGACAGAATACTTTTATTATTAAAAATTAAGAGTATCTTGTCCCCTTTTTGCTTTAACGGGGCGAGCCCAGCTCTACCTTCATACTAGATAATTCTTTCTGCACTTCTGAGAAGCGCAAAGAATAGTATTCCCGGTTCTGCTGATTAAGATTGGTCAAAAAATAATACCTAAGACGGGGTAAAATTGAGGGTATTTTATTTTTTAATATGTGTTATAATAAATAAAAAAGATAATAGAGATATTAAGTAAAAAGATTAAACTGGTTTAAAATTTTAGGCGTGTTTGAGCGGGAAGAAGGAGTGAAAGAGGAGAGGGGGGTTTAGAACTATGAATGTTGCAACCTTAAATAAAATAATTGAAGAATTTAACCATTTACCACTTGATGATAGGGAATATGCGGTAGAGGTAATCGAGAAGCAGCTGATAGAGGCTAAGAGGGTGGCTATTGCTAAAAGGGCTAAAGAAGCGATGGTTAATCTAAAAAAAGGGAATTCCAGGATAGGAGACATAAAAGAGCTGTATAAGGATTTAGAAAGTGATTAAAGTAATTTGGGATCAAGGTTTTAAGAGAGTTTACAAAAGGAAAGTAAAAAATAATGATAAGTATAAAAAGAAATTCTGGGATGCTCTTGAGCTATTTGTAAAAGATCCTTTTAATCCTCAATTAAAGACTCACAAACTAAGTGGCAAGCTCAAGGGGTTGTGGGTATTTAGTTGTTTATATGATTGTCGGGTAATCTTTAAATTTGTAAAAAAAGATGAGGTCTTATTGATTGATATTGGCAGTCATGATGAAGTTTATTAATGATAATATCTCCAAAGTAATATGTGAGACAGAGGAAGAAGAAAAGGGGGCTGCTTTTTGTTATACTATCTCCTGCATAAATCTGTCGATGCGAAAAATTAAGAGTATGGACAGGGCAATAGGGAAGCCCTGGTTAGCGATTACTTCAGACAATGTTTTAACATTCATTAATTCACTCCTTTCTTAAATAGTATTTAGTCGTTAGTATTTAGTATATAGT
>CAZMLS010000299.1:0-1859 GCA_964567215.1 uncultured Atribacterota bacterium
GAAATATTTTTAGCTAAAAGTTTTTCAATGATGGGCCATAATATTCCTGCTTTACCTTTACAAGGAACGGGCCGGGTATTATCAGATATGACAATAACTGCCTTTGCTTGTGGATTTATTTTAAGTTTTTGTTCAATAATTTGATCTAATCCCGGGCAGCCTATAGAACCTTCCAAAGCTTTTTGGATAGAAAAAGTTGGATTGCTAAGTTGTGCAGGAGGAGCAATAGATAATATTTCTGTATCATCCGGAAGGTTTATTTCGGCGACTTCTTTTCCTAATTGCATAGAAATTCTTTTCATTTTAACACCTTTTTATTTTTTTACTCTTTTCTTCAAAAAAACATTAATTATATTGGAGGGTAAAAATTTCCCTCAACATATTTAACCCCAACATAGAAATAAAAATCCAAAACTTCTTATAAAAATTAAGGATATTTAAGGCATATTTTTGATTAAAGAAAAATCTCCTGATTTAGCTGCTTCTAATATAGGCTTCATATATTCATCAATCAAAGAAGCATTAAGAGGTGTTGGCATATTCTTCAGTTTCATATCCAATTGAGGATTTTTAGCTGCAATAATTGCTCTTTTAACATGTTTATCACTAAATCCTTTAAGCTCTGACAATTTTGTTGGAAAATCAATTGCTTTTCCAAATTTAATCATACCTTTAGCAACGACAACTCCCAATTTACGTCCTTTTAATTGTTTTAGATCTTCTTCTATATAACCATACTTTTTAAATATACTGCCTACCGCTCTAAGCTGCTTTTCTATAGTCGGTGCAAAAAAAACAGAATAATAAGGGTTCATGATACCGCAAGCACGACCATGTGAGGTAATATCCACTAAAGAAAAACTAGTAAGATGGGCACCGTTGGTACCTCCAATCATAATAGCATAACCTCCTAAATCAGTAGCTAGTCCGATGGCTTCACGGGCTTCCATGTTTTTGGAGTTATCCAAAATTTTCTTAGCATTGGCAATAATAAGCTCTATAGCAGTAAGGGTAATTTCCTGAAGTAAATCAAATTTATTCTGGCCAATACCGTAAAACACTTCCAAGCAATGAGCTATCCCATCCAAAGCACCATCGATGGTCAAAGTAGGAGGCATGCTAGCTGTAATCTGATAATCAAATAAGGCTTTTATAGGGATGATTGCTTCATCAACTATAAGTTTCTTTTGTCCAATTAACGGGTCGGTGACATTAGAATATTTTGTTAGATGTGCTCCGGAGCTAGCAGAGGTCTGGATAGCAATCAAGGGATATAATTTCTTTCCTATCTTACTGAGGGCACTGCTTACCAATCCGGTACCGAAATAATCTTCGATCTCCGGTCTGTACTGTCCAAGGGAAGCCAAAACATTAGCTGCTTTAGCACAATCAATTGAACTTCCTCCACCAATTACAATAATGCAGTCTGGTTGAAAGTGAAGAATATAGCTCTCCACCCGGTAAACATCCTCCTGGGGATTATTGGGCTTAGCATCAGGAACAACACGATCACCAGCCAGGGTAACTCCATTATCTTTTAAAGATTCAATCACTTTATCGGCTACAGTTTTTAGATAGGTAGTATTGGAAATAACAAGAGCAGACTTACCAAACTTGGAAGCAATACTACCGACTTGATCCAATACTCCTAACCCAAAAGTATAATCATTGCCTTTAAATTTTTTGATTAAATTTCTTGCCTTTTCTTTTAATTCCATTATCTTTCTCCTTACGTCAAATATCTAATAAACTTTTTATTTATTATTTTTACTATTCTGCCTGCTTTTATGTAAAAGAAATTTTTATTAACTTATAGGGTGGTTTTATTGTAAATTCTTTAAATTTTATTTAGCAATATA
>CAZMLS010000300.1:0-1847 GCA_964567215.1 uncultured Atribacterota bacterium
AAAATATTAAGAATGTTATAGGTGAAGAAACTATAATCACTAAAAGACATGGTAAAAAAATAAAAATTCCAATAAGAGGTCTTGAAGATTATAAGTTTATATATGGTTTTGATAATAAAAAATTAGGTGGTATAGGTCAAGGCAAAGGTAAAGAAGGTGATGTATTTAAAATAATTAACAGGTCAAGTGCTATTGAAGTAAAATTCATTTTGGAAAATCTAAAAAATACACCAGTTTTGGGTAAAGGATTGTTACACTTAGGAATAACCGCAGATTGCCCTTTTTATATGGTTGATCATGTGGTATGGTTTAATATTTACCGTAAGTTTGGTATTATTGGCGTAATTTTCCTGTTAGCGATAATGATTTTTCCAGCAATTAAACTATTTATTATTATTAGAAATACTAAGGATAAATATGTACTTATAGAGGGTGTATGTCTATTCTCTTTAATGGCGAGTATTTTTGGTGAGCAATTTTTAGCCAACTTTTTTTGGTTCACCAATACAATGTTATTATATGCATTTGTATATTTTTGGGTATTCTCATTTATTAATCGTCAAAAACACATGAACTTAAAACCCAAGGCAATACTCAACACACATGCCCCGACAAAAGATTAGGGAAGCAAAGGATAATGAAGATGCTATTTAAGTTTATTTTATTCATCATGTTTCTAATTTTTTACTATGTGTCTTTGTGCCTTTGTGGCGAAGGGATTTTAAGATGAAAAAGAAACCAATACTTGTCACACAGCCATTTCTTCCTCCATTAAAGGAATTTATAGCCTATCTTGAAAGAATTTGGGATTCGAAATGGCTGACTAATAACGGACAATTTCACCAACAATTGGAAAAGGAGTTAGCTGAATTTCTGGGTGTTAATCATATCTGCCTTTTTAATAACGGCACTATTGCTTTGATGGTGGCTCTCCGAGCCTTGGATATTACCGGCGAAGTGATAACTACTCCTTTCAGCTTTGTGGCCACCACGCACTCAATTGTTTGGAATAAAACAACACCGATTTTCTGTGATATTGATCCCCAAACATATAATTTAGATCCCACAAAAATCGAAGAATTAATTACACCTCAAACATCAGCGATACTTCCTGTGCATGTTTATGGAAATCCCTGTGATAATGAAAAAATTCAGGCAATTGCCCAAATAAATAATTTAAAAGTAATTTACGATGCGGCTCATGCCTTTAATGTAAAGAAAGCTGGAAACTCCATTCTGAATTGGGGCGATCTCTCGATTCTAAGTTTTCATGCCACCAAAGTTTTCAATACTATAGAAGGTGGAGCAATTATTTGCCATGATGAAGAGATGAAACAGAAGATCGATTACTTAAAAAATTTTGGTTTTGCTGATGAAACGAAAGTTGTTACTGTAGGCACAAATGGTAAAATGAATGAATTCCAAGCTGCCTTCGGTTTGCTTCAGCTAAAGTATGTAGAAGAAAATATCCAAAAAAGAAAAGTTATTGCAGATTATTATTGCAAAGGATTGGCCGAAATAGAGGGAATTACTTATTTAAAAATTAAGCCCAACGTTAAACATAATTATTCTTACTTTCCGATTTTAATTGATAAAGAAAAATATGGATTGTTTCGCGATGAATTATACGAAAAATTAAAAACTCATAATATCTATTCCCGGAGATATTTCTATCCCCTGATTTCCAATTTCCCAGTTTATAAAGAAAATACTTCAGCTTGTGAGAGTAATTTGTCTATTGCAAATAAAATTGCTGAACAAGTGCTTTGTTTGCCAATTTATTCAGAATTAGAAATTAAAGATATTGATAGAATAATTGCATATATTAAGATTAAATAATGAATATG
>CAZMLS010000301.1:0-1844 GCA_964567215.1 uncultured Atribacterota bacterium
CAGGCGAGACGCCTGTCCCCCGAATTTTTTTATTAAAATTGGGTAATTGGTGAATCGGTCAATTAATATCATTCTATATATAATGCTTGTAAAACTTCTTTGGTCTCTAAGTTTTGAACAAATATTATCAGGTATAGAACCTCTTTTCCATCGTCAACTTCGGATTCCGGGGCAAGGGATATTTCGGGAACAAATTTAAAGCTAAAAGTTTCTCCGGGTAGGAGTGTGGGCATATTCTGGAAGGGAAATATGTTTTGAATGTGATTATACAGGCCGGACTCATCCCCTTCCCGGCCGGCCATTCCGCAGACTGCTAAATCTTTTAAAGGGATATCGCTTATATTTTTTACCGTGCCTTCAATGGTATAGTCGGGATCAATTTTGATTTTTGATGCAGACAATTCAAGAAGGGATGGTTGGGTAAGCTCCTCATCAATAGCATTTTTATAGCATTCATAATTTCCTTCAACACAATCACAAGCCAGCCCCTGAAGCCTTTTAGTTAAGCCGTCGATAAATACATCAGGGGTGCCTTTTTTACCATCACCAACATACCAGTTATAGCGGGCATTAGTCTCCGCGGTATCATAACCATCTCCCCAGAGGTGCTCCTGTACCAGGATAAATTTAGTAGTGCCATATTCCCAGGCCATGTCTTCCAGGCAGAATTCGGCGGTGGGACAGGTAGTACAACTTCCCTGAACAAAGAGTTCCACCAGAACAGTACGGGAAACAGTTTTGGATGTAGAATCAGTATTTTGGGCAAAGACACCGGAGATGAGAAAAATGTTACCGGTTAAAGTCAATAAGAACATTATCAAAAAAATTAATATAGATATTTTTCGGTTTATTTTCATATTTATAAAAACCTCTTTTCAATTTACCAATTCTCCAATTGACCAATTTACCGATTTACCGATTAAAGAAAAGAATAAAGATTAGGAAAAGAATTAGCTGATAAGATAATTCTCCGATTGGCCGATTAAGATAAGAATAAAAATTAGTAAATTCAAATTGCGAGTAGGGGCAGACCTTGTGTCTGCCCATAATAAAATAAAAAAATTAAAATTGAAAACCATAATTTAAAACTCAAACTTTTTGTATAAACAAGTCAGTTTACTGTAGGGGGGGGGATTCATCCGCCCCCGCAATACTCGGGCTTGATTCATCGAACCACTAAATTTCAGAAATGACAGGCGAGATGCTTGTCGTACGATTTAAAAAAAGACAAGCTTATCTTCTTGGAAAAAAAATAGCTTATCTTTTTTAATTTGTTTAATCATTTATACTTTTTAAAATTTGCTTAATAATTTTTGGATGTAATGTCTTACTTGCGTGAAAAGGTACGATTATTCTTCTATCTCCTCTTTTGTATATCCTGTGACTTCCTTTGCTTCTAACCATTTTAAACCCAGCTTTAAACAACAATTTTTCTGCTCCCTGAACTTTTAACCTTGGTAATTTAGCCAACTTTCACCTCTAAAGAAGTAGTTAAAATTTCTTTACTCAAAAAAGCTTGTATTTCGTCTTTTGATAATGTCTCTAAATATAGCCTGATAGCCTCTTTTATATTGCTTAAAACTTCCTCCAAAGAATCGCCTTGTGTTTGACAACCTTCTAATTCTGGGCAATAAGCATAATAACCATATTCATCCTTCTCAATAATTACATTAACCTTATACGGCACACTCAATTTTTTTACCTCCTTCCAATCCTTAATAACAAAGAAACTGCTTATATATATTGATATTCAGTGTTTGTATTATAATATCAAATCTTTAGAAATATGCAAGAGAATATTCTCTATTTTCCTTTTTGCCAGAATTCCATAAAGAAAGCGACAA
>CAZMLS010000302.1:0-1837 GCA_964567215.1 uncultured Atribacterota bacterium
TTCTTTAGACATCCCTTTTAATTTTAGAGCATAAGATATATTTTGATAAACTGTCATATGAGGCCAGATTGCATAACTTTGAAAAATCATACTCATATTTCTCTTCCAGGGTGGTAAATTTGTTATATCATCTTCATCTATGGTAATTCTTCCCTTGGTAACCTCTTCGAGGCCGGCGATCATTCGTAAAGTTGTCGTCTTGCCGCATCCTGATGGACCTAATAGAACCAGAAATTCTCCATCGTGGACTTCCAGACTTATATCTTTCACAGCTAAAACATTTTTACCATATCTCTTGGTGATATGGTTTAATTTCAAATTAGCCATAGTTTCCTCCCGTTAATAAGTAATTTTAAGCTGTAACTCCGCCCCACATCTGATTAATATATTTGCGAATAAATAGGGTAAAGAGTACCATTGGCAGGGCCATTAAAATTCCCCCTGCTGCTGCTAAATTTACCTGATCGACCGCACCAAGTACGCTTTGATAGACCACAACAGCAAAAGTAGGATTAAATTGGGTTAAAATAATTGCCGAAACAGTTTCATTCCATGCTCCTATAAAAGCATACATTGCACAGGCTGCTAAACCAGGCAAAGCGAGCGGTATAGTTATGGTAATAAAAGTCCTTAATTTCGTTGCTCCAAATATCTGTGCTGCTTCCTCCAATTCAACAGGGATACCCAAAAAAATACTCGCAGTAATCCAGATGGTAAGGGCAATGATTCCTACCGAATATACCAGTGATAAGCCAATCGGTTTATCATAAAACCCTATTGATGCAAGGATTATAACCATAGGCATGGCAATGGCAACGGCCGGAAAAACCCTTACAAATAGAACGCTGACTTTCAAGATGCTCTTTCCTTTAAAAATATACCTGGCAAAAGCATATCCTGCCATTCCTCCAATTGATAAAGAGATAAGAATCGTAAGACCGGCTACCTGAAGGCTTCTAATCAGGGCAGGAACAGCATCGCGAGTTATAGCAAAAAATGTTTTATAATTATGTAGAAGTCCTTTATAGCTTTTAAAATAAACCTCATTTTGCTGATCTAATTTGGAAATATAATTTTCCAGCTTTTCTACAGAAACATCCACACTTAACTGTAATTTCATATATCTTGACATTTTTTCCATATCCTTGGTATCAATCATAGTCTGATATTCTCTATCCCCTTTCTCGTAAATGGATAGCATATAGCCCTTATCCCCTTTTTCTAATTTAAATTCAGAAGAAATTGCCGGTACCAGCGGGAGGGGAAATTGATAAGCTTCTCTTGAAGATAAAAACGATAAAGAAACCAAAAAATATAATGGCGTAAGTATTATTATAATTAAACTTGTTATTAAAATATAAAAAAGAGTTTTTTTAGCAAATTTAGAGACAGTATTCTCCCACATTTTTCTCACATCACTTCCTTCTTGCTTATATCAAATGCACCTGAAACTTTTAAATAAACTACTGCCGCTATAGTTACGATTACAGAAGTTATGACCGCATAGGTTGAAGCTATTTGATAACTGTTGTCAAGTCGTGATAATTCTTCTTTATAATAGATTACCCTTTCCAGTAAAAGCGGAATTCTATCAAATCCAAAAAGCATGACCACAATAAGCCAGATCTGAATGGCCGAAATTAATCTCAAGATAACTGCTGTTATAATGGTCGGTTTAAGCATCGGTATGGTTATCTGTCTTAAAACTGTCCAGCCGTTCCCTCCGAAAATATACCCTGCTTCCTTAGCTTCTTTAGATAAATTTTGTAATCCGGCAAGTAAGATTATCATCATCGATGGTATTACCTGCCAGGTGTCAATAATAATAATTAACCAC
>CAZMLS010000303.1:0-1812 GCA_964567215.1 uncultured Atribacterota bacterium
AACTCCAATTTCCTGATGCTTCATATATAAATTGCATTAGCTTCCTCCTTTTTATATTGTTATATAGTTAAAATGTGTCTAACTCTGCGACCTTTACTCCGGGTGCAACTTCTACCACTCCGCCCAGGTCTTCATCACTAATAAAATCGCTACCTTTTGATACTTTATGCTCTTTTTTAGGCTTCTCATCTTTTGCATCAATTTCCGGTGCGTTAGGATCATTAATTTCAAGCCCGTCATCTTTGCCTTTATAGGGTATAGCATTGTCAATACTACTACCGGGCTTGGGTTCTTTTGTGTCCTTTGCTTCTTTTTCCTTCGCTTCTCTTTTGGCACGTTCACCAATTACATTATTCTGTTTATCACCAATCCACCAACTTATAATATCGCTTGCCTTGTTTTTAGTTAATCCATTTTCTATTAGTTTATTAATCTTTTCCAGTTCAGCTTTTTTTAACAGGTGGCTTGCAATGACATTCTTTACAATCAAGTTAATTTGTGCCTGGCTTGCAGGGTCGTCAGTCTGTTTTCTCGTGGCTTGCGGTGTATGTCCGTTACTATTATCCTTTGGTGGGCTATTTACCACTTCACCCTCTACATAGTTACCTGCAAAATCCTCAATATCCTGAGTAAAAAGTTCAGATAAACTACCTACCAATAAAGCAGCGTCTACCAATGCCCTCTTTTTAGCCATTTTAAGGATGGTATTGGCGATAGAACAAACGTCATCGTTTTCAACTCTGTAGGTTTTATATGTTCCTTTGCCATACTTACTGGGTCTTTCCTTATATACCAAACCAGCCTTATTGACGTTGCTCGGTATCTTGTTTTCACTTAACCATCTATACCTATATTTGTCTTCTTTGGAACTGCATAGCCCTACACCTTGAGTAAGAATCATCTCGCCTATCCACAAATTACACTTAATCTCAAACTGAAAAAACTCTTTTTCCCAATCTTTGGTTGAATCTAATACGTCAAAAGTTGACCTTAATTTCCCAAGCATAACAATCTTTTCCGCACCAGCCTTATATAGTGTCGGCTTAGATGTCCCTTGTATCGTTCCGTAGTCATGCCCTTCTTTTAAGCTACTTTGTACTAACTGTTGCCATTGAGATATCTTTTTCATATCTTCTCTAAGTGTGCTAATATCAGTTTGGTCTATAATACTTAAACTATTAACTTCATCACTCATAATAAACCTCCTTTTAATTTATATGTAAATTTCGGGTTCTGTGGTGTAATTTCAATACCTTCTATTCCAATAGGTATTTCCCCGTTTATAATAGCCTGTTTCAACTTCATTTTTTCTAATACTTCAGTAATATGATAATAAGGTAATTCTTTGCGTTTGCACCATTCAATTAATTTTTTGTCCTCATACACCCACTTGTCCGGCATTTCCCTAAAGCTCACATATCCGGCAGATGTCTCAATTTTCTTCTCGCCTGATGTTTTTAATTTACCTTCCATTAATGTTTCCCTGCCCTCAATCACTTTTGATAACCTTCCAATTTCATTATTATTTGTTTCACATAGCTTGTCATTTGCCCTTTGCAGTATTAACATGTCAATCTTGCATTGCTTAATTTCAAGTAAATCTTGTTCAACCGTAGTTTTCATTTCTAATCTTCCTCCCCTAATATAATTTCTTTAGTAATATCAGATAGGGCCGATAATCTTCCATGAAGAAAAGCAAAAAGTCTATCAGTCACTTCTAATCCCTCCATTTTTTTTAAATCCTTATTTTGTATTTCATGTATTTTGTCTACTAATTTTTTCTTTAACATTTTAACCCTCCCAGGTTTATTT
>CAZMLS010000304.1:0-1789 GCA_964567215.1 uncultured Atribacterota bacterium
AGCTGATAATTCCAGGATTTTTCCGACAGCAGGACCTTTCCCGGTTTTTTGGAAAGCTGTAAAACCCTTTTTATGCTGATCATAATACTTAGCAGGAACAATCAATTTATGTAACTCTTTGTTAAGCATTTCCGCTTCACTATAGTCAAACATTTTTTCAGCCGCCTGGTTGGAATAGGTAATAATACCAGTATTATCAATAAAAAAGATAGCATCATGGGCGGAAGCACTGATACTGTAAAACTTCTCTTCACTTTCCCGTAATGCTTCTTCCATCTGTTTACGTCGGGAAATATCTACATGAGTACCTAAAAAGCGCGATGGTTTACCATTGGAATCATAGGAGACCACATTCCCCCGGCTCAGTATCCATTTCCATTCACCTGATTTGGTCTTCATGCGAAATTCTGCGTTATATTCTTTAGTTTTACCTTCGATGCATTCCTGAATATTTTGCAAGATCTTTTCTTTATCATCCGGATGTAGTAATTCTTCAAAGCCTTTTTGGGCAATAGTTATCTCATCAGGATTATAACCAAGTATTTTGTAATAGTTGTCACTTAAATAGAGCTTGTCTGATTCAAGATCCTTGTCCCATATCCCGTCATTGGTTGCGTCCAGAGTAAAAGATAGTCTTTCTTCGTTTTCTCGAAGAGCCTTTTGCAGTTCTTTTCTTGTGGTGATATCAAGACCGATAGATAGTAAGCCTATGGTTTTTCCATTTCCATCCTTCAAGGTTTTATCATACCATTCAATCTCCACTTCTCGGCCATCTTTTGTCACTATTGAATTAATATTTCCTTTTGTCTGTATGTTATCTATCGCTTTGTGAAAGGCCTCCCGAATTTTTTCTCTATCTCTTTCAGGTAAAAAGGTGTCAATCCAACTTTTTCCTTTTATTTCTTCCAGCTTGTAACCGGAGACTTCCTCCATAAAACGATTAATACTAATAATCCTTCCTTCTTTATCTAATGCCAGCACAATAACCTGAGCGGTATCTATCAAGGTATTGGTAAATTCCTTTTCTTCACGAAGTTTACTCTCTACTTTTCTCCTTTTATTTATATCTATTTCTAAATCCCTGGTCCTCTTTTCTACCTTTTTCTCCAGATCTTTACTGTAATCTTCCAGCTCTTCTCTGGATTTTTTCAGATTAGTGGTCATCTCGTCAAAGGCTCGGGATAATTGCCCTACTTCATCAGGAGAGGGAGTACCCACTTTAAAATTTAAGTTTCCTTTGGTTACCTCTTCAGTGCCTTCATGTAATTTTCTTAATGGTCTGGTGATAGACCTGGAGATAAAAATGGATATAAACATAACAATAAATAGGATAATAGCAAATATCAAAAGGAGGGTATTAGTAAGCTGAGTGATTGGGGCAAAAGCCTCTTTGGTACCTATTTCAGCAACTAAACACCAACCCATATTAGGGATATGAATATGCATTATTAAAGAATTTACTCCTCGATAATTTTTATTTACCACTATTACATCTTCTAAAGAAATATCTTGATATCCTATGTCTTCTGCTTCTTGAATATGTGTTAGGTCGACCTTTTGCTTGAGAATAACATCATCAATAAACCTGGAGGGGGAAATCATGTAACCATCTTTATTCACCAGATAGACTTCTCCAGTTTGACCTAAGCCGGTGTGGTCTGTAGTTATCTTAAACAATTCTTTATCAACATCAAAATTTATCACCAAAACTCCGGCAAATTGGTTATTTAGTACGATGGGGGCAGATATACTCAAAACATGTTTATGGGTAAATGAGGATAAGTGTAGG
>CAZMLS010000305.1:0-1777 GCA_964567215.1 uncultured Atribacterota bacterium
TAATTAAATTAAATAGGGATCCAATAATGTCTAAATATAATTCTTTAAAAATATTAAAAAAAGTAAAGGCAAGAACTAACCATATTTGCTCTAAATGCGGTAAAGAAATAAACCGAGATGATATCTATTACAAAGAACATATTAAGGATAAATTTCTTCACGGCTTACATGCTAAAAAATATTGTTTATATTGTTATAAAAAATATGGTGATGCCTTATTAAAAGAAAAAAGTAAATTATAAAAATTATAGTAGACAGATTTTATTTATATTTAAGCTTAACTATAATAGGAGGCTAAAATGAAAGCAATAGTTTCATGCATTGAAAATCTAAGATCAAAATTAGATAAGTTTCGAAGGACTGGCTTAAAAGAATTTCCCACAAGAACAATATTTATTGATCCATTATTGAAAGCACTTGGTTGGGAAGTGGTAGATCCTGATGAAGTTGAACTAGAGTTTCCTACAATTGATGGTAAGTCAGTTGATTATGCTCCTAAGATAAATCGTAAACCTGTTTTATTTATAGAAGCAAAATCCCTAAATGATTCACTTACAGATGTAAAGTCAATCACTCAGGTTGTAGGTTATGCAGCAAACGCAGGAGTAGAATGGTGTATCCTAACCAATGGTATTACCTATAAAATATATTCCAGTACAGAAAAAGCAAAAGCTCCCGATAAATTGCTTTTTGAAATTTCACTTGACCCAAAAGAAACGGAAGGAATGTCTGTTCAACAAGTAGCCAATCAATTTGCTCGCTTTTCTCGAGAGGCGATGGCAAGGGGTGTGCTTGATCAGATTGGGGAACAAGTTTTTACCACAGGAAAGATAAGAAAAGCCATAGATAAACTATTTATGGACCCCCCTAATTCGTTAATTAAACTTATTCGGTCAGTAGTGAAAGATGATTCGGTTAAACCTGTTCAAGTGAAAGAATCTCTTAAGAGAATTTGGCTTCAAACATCTGGAAATGAGATTTCCCCAAATTATAAGTTTAAATACGAGACTCCCGAGGAAACAACAAAAAAAGAAAAAGAATATGATGAGGAATATCATGTAGGAAGTAAACCGCGAGAAGTAGTGGAGTTATTTAAAACAATTGATAGTTTTTGCAGGGGCTTCGATCCTGTTAATACTCAAAGAAAATACCTTGCAAAATATGTCAAATATAGTTGTGGTAAGAATATTTTTTGTTGTGTTCATCTTCAAAAAAGTGGTCTTCGGGTCTGGTTAAAATTAATTTATTCAGAAGTAGAGAATCCTCCTGAATATGTTCGAGATGTTTCAAGAGTGGGGCACTGGGGAGTTGGTGATGTTGAACTTACAATTGACAGCATAGAAAAATTCCGTAATGTCAAATATTTAATACAAAAATCGTTTGAGAAAATACCTTAAGTAAAAAGAATAAATGGGAATAATTAGGGGCACATCCCATTTTCTTAAATAGGGAAGGCATACCAGGTCAATAGTCTGGTAACTTTTAGTTTGTCATGGAAGAAAAGAGGAGAGAGATAATAAAAGAATGGATTAAAGGAGGTAAAATTAAAGATATATAGTAAATAGAAATATTACCGGAAATAGAAACATTATTAAAAATTGAAAGAGGTTTTTGAATGAAAAGAATTATTTTTATCTTATTGATTATAGTAAGCAGTTTAATCGTTTTTTCAGGTTTGGTTTTTGCTTCAGAGACAATTGATGTAAAAGATTATATTAAAGGAAAGTTTCCTGTAATTTTTAATATTTATCTTGCTCCTCTCGGAGAACTTGATGAA
>CAZMLS010000306.1:0-1771 GCA_964567215.1 uncultured Atribacterota bacterium
TACTAAATAATTCGATAATTTTCTAGCTTTTTATAAATGGTAAAATATTTTAGACTTATATTTTTTTATTGATTAAAATATAAAAAGCAATAGTTCTTTGTTTTACTTTTAATAAAATTACGACATGGGTATATTGGTTGCCTAACTCTCTATAGTATGTATACTCTCTAAATGTTAAGAGGAAAGAAGTATAAATTGTAGAGGGAAAATATTAATAGAGGAAAATATTTATGAATCTTCATAAATATCCAAGAGGTTCTGAATGGCGGAAGTGGGATTTACATGTTCATAGTCCTAATTCTCATGATTATTCTGGAAATCGGGAAGGATTCTATACACAACTACAAAACGCAAATTGTGATGTGATAAGGAAAATAAAGGGGTCAGGTCTCAACATTTGACATAACTTTATTTAAGTGCTAACAATTTAAACGTAAAAGAGGGTCGGGTCTTGCAATGACATATTTATTTAATAACAAGCAATCATGGCTGAAAAATGCTCCACTTTTTCTCTGACTGCAATAGAGAATTAAGAATAATTTTGCAAAAAGAAGGACTTTTAAAAGAAATGGTGTATTTTAGTTAATAGTGTGAAGTTTTAGTTGATACTTACATAAATCATGAGTATAAAATAAAATTAAATATCGTAACCTGTATGAAGGTAACAGGAGAGACTTTTTCTTTTTAAATAAAAAAGTAAAGGAGCCGAAGAGGTAAAATATCAAAAGTATTCAAACTTTCAGCAAAAGGACCGTTACCGGACAGAACTCTGGAAAGCTTTATACGAAAAAGCACCGATGGGGCAATTCCTAATCTTTGGTAAATTTCCTTACAGAGTGTACTTTAATAAATGAATCATTTCCTGATTTTCATAGGAAGAATTTTTCAGGTAAAAAGACAGAGTAAGAGAGTGATTGAATTATTTTTTTTACTCTGTCTTTTTACCTTTATAAAACATTTTGGGAAAAGGCGTCAAGTGAGAGATATTTTTATAATTAGGTATGAAAAATGTGAAAGCCCGACACCTTAGATTTTCCGAAATTAATAGTAATCCCTTGTAACAAAAAAAATGGAATTAAAAGCATTTTCTTTAGAATAAATTGATTGTTTTTTAAAATAGAGGTGTATTATGGTTAAAGAAAGGGATGAAAAATTAGAAAGACTTACATCAACAATTCAGCGAAAGTTAAATGGGAATCCTGCTTTAATGATTGGCTGCGGAGGGTCAATTCCTTATGGTCTACCTTCAATGGAAGAGCTTTCAAAAGGGATAAAAAACAGTCTTCAAGGTAAATATAAAAATGATGAAACTTGGGAATCTTTTATTTTAGAACTGTTAGTTAAATTTTAAAAGTGAACCATTTAAATTTTAAAAGTGAACACCTTAATAGTTAGAAATAAACCATTTTTATATAATAAAATTTACTATACTTTTCTCTATGAATGTAATTAAATTAAGAATCAAAAGTGCACTAAATTAAGCTCACTATTTTTAACTTTTTGATGACCTAAAAAATTATCTCTATGCCAGAATCTTACTTCTGATACACCGGATTCTTTATCCGGTACAATCCGAAGTTGTATTCTCTCATGTAATGGTGCTTTAGGTACTCTTAATTCTAAATTATTTATTGAGATTTTACGATAAGAATTTACCATTCTGTCAACTCTTAAACAGAAGATATCCTTGGTTGATAAGAATGGCGGCATTATCCTAAATTCTCTAAATAAAGTTCTCTTTTCTCTTATTGCTCTTTGAAATCTAATATAA
>CAZMLS010000307.1:0-1770 GCA_964567215.1 uncultured Atribacterota bacterium
GTAGTGTCGCGTATAGTCCAAAAGAAGATTCAGGGAGAAGGTGTGAGAAAGAACAATTGTCACACTCATTATCCTATTCTATTATCCTATCCAGTCTTATCCTTTACTTATTTTCACCTTAGGTTTATTGTTAATACTATGATTAATTTTATTTTGTTAGAAAAGATTGTAGAATAAGGAGTAAATTATGAAAATATACCATCAAAATTTAAAAATAGTCTTCTTTATTTCCACCATACTGCTTTTTTTAATTTTTAGCGAATCTATTACTTCCCTCGGGCAAGAGCTTACCGGAAAAGAAATTATAAATAAAGTAAATGAATTGATGAATCAAGATACTGTCCAGGCAAAAATAAAAATGACTATTACTACATCCTCTGATAATGAAAGGGTTTTTATCTATGATTCATATAGTAAGAATAAAGGCGAGAAAAATCTATTGCGTTATATAGAACCCAAACGGGCAAAAGGACAAGCCATATTGATGCTCAACTATGCTGACGATATCTGGATGTATTTCCCTCGCACTAAACGGATACGTAAACTCGCCACCAATTCCAAAAGTCAAAAGATGGAAGGCAGTGATTTTTCCTATGAAGATACAGGGGCAAGTAATTCCTTTATTGAAGATTTTAATAGTAAAAAACTTGGTTCTGAAAAAAAAGAAGGATACGATTGTTACAAGATAAAAATGCTAAAAAAAGAAGGCATTGAATCGGGTTATTCCCGGTTAATCATGTGGATAATCAAAGATAGCTTTATCCCGATAGCCATAGATTATTATGACGTGGAAAATCCTGAACTTTTATTAAAAACCCTGATTCAATATAATATTAAGAATATAGATGGTATTCCTACAGGGACAAAAATGGTAATGTACAATAAACTGGAAGATTCACAAACAACTATAGAAATGCTCGAAATAAAATACAATATAGAATTAGATGACAGTCTTTTCACTGAAAGGTATTTAAAAAGGAATAAATTATGAGAGATAATATTTTAAAAGCTTTAGCCAAACTGCATGCTCAACATCCCTGGAAGATGGTAATCATAGTACTTATTATCACTATAATAATGGGTGCTTTTGCCGCACAATTAGAACAGAGCATGCGATGGACAGATTTGCTTCCCACGAAGAGTGAAAAGACAATTCAATACAATAAAGTAATAAACGAATTTGTAACAGCCACTAACATAATAGTTGTGGTTGAAGGTGAAGAAGAAAAAATAAAAGCTTTTACTGAAGCAGTTGTTCCTCAAATCAAGTTGGCAACTGATCCCAAAGACGGAGAACTTTATACTAAACGAATTGATTACAAACAGGACATGGATTTTATCCGCAAACATGGCTTAATGCTGGTTAAAGCTGATGATTTACAAAACATGAAAGAGTTATACCAAAACCCCAATTTAGTCCCACTTCTTACCAATTTAAATAACAGTTTCGAAAAGGAATATGTTGGTCGGAAAGAATCGATTTCTACCCGGGAAAAAGAAGACAGTACTATCATTATATTAGATAGCATCGCACATTTAATTTCTGTTATGCAAGATTATTCTTCCGGGAAAATCCACTCTCCGGAAAAAGCTCAAAATGCTATAGATAAGTTATTGCTGGGAGAACCCTATCTATTATCTTATGATAAACAAGCCCTTATTATCAATATCATCCCTAATTTTAGTATGACCGATATGAGCAAAATGGTTTCGGGAACAGACACCATTCAAGAAATAGTTGATAAAGTGAAAAAAGATTTTCCTGAAGTA
>CAZMLS010000308.1:0-1766 GCA_964567215.1 uncultured Atribacterota bacterium
AAACAAATTAAAAAAATAGATGGAGGGAAAAATGAGTAAGTTAGATAAATATTTAAGATTGGACCAGTTTCCGCATTTTGCCTGTTCCGGGTGCGGTCATGGAATTGCTTTGGCTGCAATGGTTAGAGCAATCGATAAGTTAGGATTAGATCAAAATACAACAATCATGGTATGTGCTATTGGATGTGCCGGAAGATTACCTGTATACCTCAATTTTCCATCTATTAGAACACCTCACGGCAGGGCATTGACTGTTGCAACAGGAATTAAGCTGGCTGAACCTAAACTGAAGGTAATTGTTTTTATGGGAGATGGTGATGCTGCAGCGATTGGTGGTAATCATCTTATTCACGCTGCGCGTCGTAATATCGACTTGACAGCCATTATTGCAATCAATGAAATTTATGGTATGACCGGTGGTCAATATGCACCGACAACCAAACCGGGTCATTTTGCATCAACAGCGCCATTCGGCATGATTGAACCTCAAATGGATATCTGTAAACTGGTGGAAGCGGCAGGTGCTAACTTTGTCGCCCGAGGGGACATTTACCATGTCGTGGAATTAGAAAAATTAATCCTTAAAGCAATTTCTCATAAAGGATTTTCAGTGGTTGAAGCATTAACCAATTGTCCTACCCAATTTGGTCGAAGGAACAAAAACAGCAAACCTTCTGAAATGATTAAAAATATTAAAGATATGACCATCACCAAAAAACAGGCGGAAAAACTTTCTAAGGAAGAATTGGAACATAAACTGGTAAGAGGAATTCTAGTAGAAAAAGAACGGCCTGAATATATAGAAGAATATGATCGAATCACTAATTTTAATAAAGAGGTTAGTTTGAAATGAAATTTAAAGAACAGGAAAAAATTGAAATAAGATTTAGTGGGACAGGTGGACAGGGTTTGGTTTTGGCAAGTATCATTCTTGCTGAAGCTATGATGATGGATGGTTTTAACATTATTTCCGGAGAATCTCATGGTATAGAAGCAAGGGGTGGAGCCAGTAGCGCAGAAATTATTGCCAGTAAAAAAGAAATCCTTGATCTTTCAGTGACTCTTCCTGATATCCTTGTTTCCATATCTCAGCAAGCATACGATAAATATAGTAAAAAGATAAAAAAAGATACTCTGGTTATTTTAGATTCATCTCTGGTAAAAAATGAATCTATAGTTAATTCTGAAAATGTCTATGCTTTCCCTTTTACTAAAATAGTTCGAGAAGAGCTGGGAACTATATTGCCAACGAATATTTGTTTTTTAGGTGCTCTTGTTGGAATTAGTAAGATTGTTAATATAGATAGTGTAAAAAAAGCAATATTAAACAGAGTGCCGAAAAAAAGCGGTAGTATTAATTTAAAGGCTTTTGAATTAGGCTATTCGTTAATTAAAGAAGCAAATATTTTTGATGAAGGAGCATAATATAGGATGAAGCTATATGAATATCAAGTAAAGGAAATATTTTCCAAATACGGTATTGGCATTCAAAAGGGGAAATTTGCCAAAACCCCTCAAGAAGCAAAGCAAATAGCTGCAAACATCGGAGGTCCGGTTGTTCTTAAATCCCAGGTTCTGGTTGGAGGGAGAGGAAAGGCCGGAGGTGTGAAAATAGTCGATGATTTAAACGATGTAGAAAAAATAGCAGGTGACATACTAAAAACTGAAATAAAAGGCTATAAACCAGTCGGAATACTTGTTGTGAAAAAAATGGAAATCAAGAAAGAATTTTATTTGAGTATTGTTTTCGATAGAAAGATGAAAAA
>CAZMLS010000309.1:0-1759 GCA_964567215.1 uncultured Atribacterota bacterium
AAGGATTTAATCATTTTCTTATAGAATTAAAATTTAGAAAGTAACTTTTATTATGGTTCATGTCCGGGTAGTTAAAATTAGATTTATTATGCAAAGACCGATAAAATAAATATTTAAGAAAAGAAGAAAAAAATATTTTAAGTAATTTTATCGTATTTTTAACAAAAGACAGACTTTAATATAGACTTAATCTTGTTTTTGCTGATTTATGAATAGCTATCTTTTATATTCTCGAAAAAAATACAAAAAGGAGAGGATAACCATGGTAGAATTCAATTTAAAAAAAGGACTAAAAGGAATTGCCCAGATTACTGTAAATGAGGAAAATTCGGCAGAAAGGTTTGCCAAGCCAATGCCGTCGGCTTTTGCAACCCCGATGTTAGTTTCTATAATGGATCTGGCTGCTATCAATGCGGTAGACAAATTTTTACCGGAAGGTTATATTTCGGTTGGTACAAAAATATCTATCGCTCATCTGGCTCCTACACCCCTAGGTATGTCTGTTACTGCTGAAGCTGTTTTGATTGATATTTTTAAAAATAAACTAACCTTCGAAGTGAAAGCATTTGATGAGGTGGAAAAGATCGGAGAGGGAAATATAGAAAGATATGTTATAGAATTAAATAGCTTTAATAAAAAGATGGTATCAACTAAAGGTAAGGAAGATTTAGGGGAATTTTAATCGCGGGTTAAATATTTAAAAATAGTCAATGCATATTATTTCTATATCTATGGATAACTTTCATGTAAATCTAACAACATAGTAATAGTTACAATAAATTTAATTTGAGGTCAAAAATAGTGGCAATAAAGAAGTTAAAAGTCGGCTTGGCCTTAGGAGGAGGCGGAGCCAGGGGACTTTCGCATATTGGCGTATTGAAAGTACTGGAAAGAGAAGGAATTCCCATTGATATAATTACAGGAACTTCCATGGGGGCAATATTAGGCGCAGCGTACGCATTAGAAAAAAGTTTTATTAAATTAGAGAATGTCGTAAAAAAATATTCAAAAATTGAAGAATTTAACATAGATTTATCATTTTTTTCTACAAAGAATCAAAAAAAACAACCGTTTTTTCTTAAAAAAATGTCTGATTTCTTAAAAAAGGGTTATATTTTTAATCTTGAATTTAGAAAAAAGTCTCTTAATGACGGAGAAGGGATTAAAAAAATAATTCATGAATTAGTGGGTGATCATTATTTCAAGGATACTCAAATACCTTTTTCAGCAATAGCCGCAGATTTGATATCTGGGGAAAAGGTTGTTTTAAATAAAGGGAAGTTATTTGATGCAATTTTAGCAAGTTCTTCTATCCCGGGTATGTTTCCTCCGGTAAACCTGGATAATAAAATATTAGTCGATGGAGGGATCATAAGTGTGGTGCCCATAGAGACATCCCGTTCTATGGGCGCTAATTTTGTTATTGCAGTCAATGTAAACCAGAGAATGAAAAGAAAATATGAATTTAAAAATGCCGTGGATATTCTTTTTCGGTCAGATTCGATTACTTCCACCGAATTAAGAAGATTGCAAATATCTACCGCTGATATAATAATAAGTCCGAAGGTAGGCCAGATACACTGGTCAAATTTTTCCAAACCTGAAAAGTGCATTCGAGCAGGAGAAATAGCGGCTGAAAGTAAAATTCAAGAATTAAAAAGGAAGCTGAAAAGCACAGAACCAAAGTGGTGGAGAAGATTATTTTATTGATGTTTGCAAGCTTTTCTTTTCTTTGCTTTTGGATTCTTCTTTTTTGGGA
>CAZMLS010000310.1:0-1745 GCA_964567215.1 uncultured Atribacterota bacterium
TGATTAGTGCTGATAATCTGGATTTAGCTTTACAGGTAGGATTATTCCAGGCACCACAGGTCACGGTTATCGATAAACGTTACGAATTATCTGGCATGTGCAGAACCAAAATTGTAGAGGGGTGTTGCAGGATTGATACATTCTGTGGAAAAAAAGTCAAAGATGAATTTGAGCGGGTCGATATAGTAAGGAATAAATTCCCCTGGTATTTTGATAAAAATATCAGTCAGTCAGATGATAGATCGGAAGTAGCAAATTCAAAGGATGTCATCGAAGAAGACAGCACTCAGGCTTTCAGAGAAGACTTAGGAATTACCGATTTTAAAAATAAGAAAGTGCTTGCGGTTGATTTTGGAAGTACTTATACAAAAGTAGCTATCTTTGATACCAGCAAGGATGATGTTGATTTACGTTATATTCCAACCACCGTAAATGATATTCGCGAAGGATTAGCTAATGGATTAGGATGCCTCCCCGAATGCCAAAAAGCAGGAAATTGGGACCCTTTGAAGAACAAGATGGATGAATTTGATATAAAATTACCTTGTAGTAGTGCAAAGGGCGGATTGAAGATGGTTACCGTATCATTAACTGCCCGTGAAAGCGGTTTTGCATCTGACCTTGCAGCCTTGACCGCCGGAGCAAAACTATTAAATAGCTATCATGGAAAATTATCCGAAGAAGATGCAAAAAATATTTATTTAAATGACCAACCGGAGATAATACTATTAACCGGCGGAGTTAATAATGGTGGAGATACGGAAGTAGTTCTACATAATGCGAAGATTTTAGCCGGAACTGCAAAATTAGCAACTTATGCAAAATATGGTATACCGGTTATTTATTCGGGGAACGAAGATGTAAAGGAAGAAATAGCAGATATTTTCCAAAAACATAAGATTGATGTAAGAATTACCGAAAATCTTATGCCTGAGGTGAATAATTATAATATCGAAGTTGTTAACGAAGCTATCCGGGAATTGTTTCAGACTGTTGTTATTCGGGGTAAGGGATTTGATGTTGTTGAAAAATATATGAGCGCTAAATTTATTCCTACTCCCCGAGCTGCTTTCCTGGGCATTAATCTGTTAGCTCGTGGTTATGGCGAAGAAGAGGGAATAGGAAATATTGTTGCTCTAGATATTGGTGGTTGCACTACAGATTATTTTGCCAATGTAAGATCAAATCCTCTCTATCTTTACCCTTGGGAGGATGCAAAGAAAAAAGCAAAAAGAACGATATTAAAGACTCCTAACTATCCGCTGGCTTATCGAAGAGTAGAAGGTAAATATGGTTTAGCATACAATGCCAGAAACCTGATGGATTTAGAGAGATATAAAACCGGAGAAATGAAAAAATTTCTTGAGGATGCATTCAATGAAAAATATCCGAATTTTACGGGAAACAGTCAAAATTGTGACCGTTACTTAAGTGCTAATAACGGTAAATGGGAAGTTAAATTAGAAAAATACCTAAAATGGATATCTGACAATCCTCACATGCAACCGGAGACAGAAGAGGAAAATTTTGTAAGAAGCTTATTGGCCAGGGAAACATTAAAAATTGCGACTGCGAACAATGTAGGTCATGTAAAGGAGACAGATGTATACTTTTTACAGGAAGGTGTAAATTTCTTCACCGAAGACTGTACTCTAGTTTTGATCGGAGGGACAATATACCACAAATGTAAAGCAGGGGATGATTACCATATGGAGAATATAAAAACAATAGCCAAAGGTGCTCTT
>CAZMLS010000311.1:0-1741 GCA_964567215.1 uncultured Atribacterota bacterium
AATCAATCAGGATTCCGTTATCAACAATTTGTTCAATTTATAAAACGTTTTAATCGGTCAGATATAAAAATTGGACTGATTTTGCCAAATCCAACAAAGAATTTTTCTGATGCAAAAATAGATCCATTAATGAAAGCAGCTGAAAATCTCGGAATTTTACCTTCAGAAACAATGGTTTTTCTTTCTCAACCTGATTTTATTCAAAAAGCCAGAAATAATGGTTTTGAATTGATTGCAGGTTGGAATTCAACCGTTAAAGAAGATAATAAATTATTTCAAAAGGGTGCAGATATTCTTATTAAAAATATTGACCTTCTGAATTCTAAATGGATCGATGATTGGTTTAACTATCATCCGCCCCACCTTTACGAGCCTAAAAAATATTTTCCGATGATAGAAAATATTACCCTTCAATTAGAGCAGACATTGTCTACGTTCCCTGGTATTATTTTAGAAAAAAAAGGCATGAGTGTAGCTGTACATTACAGGATGACTCCGGAAGAAAATCTTCCAGAATTAAAATCTTTACTAAAAAATATTATGAAAGGACGATTTAAATATATCCGTGTATTAAAGGGAAAGAAAGTGTTTGAGTTCTTACCCAAGATTGAATGGAATAAAGGGAAAGCAATCATCTGGATAATGAATACTTTAGGTCTCTCATGGACTGAGCACAAGGTATTTTACCTGGGTGATGACACAACGGATGAAGATGCTTTTCGAGTATTGCGCACCAGGGGAACCGGTATTTTAATTTCTGAAAAACCCAGAAAATCTTCTGCAGATTTTCGATTGTCCTCACCTGAAGAAGTAAAAAAATGGATTCAGAATTTTCTACATTAACCTATAAATTTCTAAGATAATTTATTTTTTGACAATTCTGTTAAAAGAGTCTTAACTTCTACATAAGAGTCAATATTATAATTTGATTGAGACGAACCTGCACCGACTTTTACAGAGTAAGCGGTATCCGGCAAATTGGCAAAGGTATCTTCGTCTGACCAGTCATCTCCTATCGCCAGGATGAAATCCCAATCTTTTTGAGAAACCCAATAATCAGCACTTAAGCCTTTATTAATTCCCGTAGGTATAATTTCAATTACTTTTTCGCCATGAAGTACTTCCAGATCCAAGTTAGAAGTAAGGTGTAAAAGAGAAGATTTTAGCTCTAACGCTCTCATCCGGCCAAAAGAGGATTCCGTTTTAATATAATGCCAGACCAGAGAATGCTCCTTCTCCTGAATAAATGATCCCGGAGTTCTGTCAACGTAAAGTTCAAGTAGAGGCCTGATTTGGTCTTTCCATTTATTGATTAGAGGTTTTACTGTTTTCCACTGTCCAATCTTTCCCCTTAACCAGGTGCCATGTCCGGCAACTAACCCCACATTTATATTTGCAAACCACTTTTCTAAAGTCTCTTTTTCTCGACCACTGACTATTACCACCTGATTTTTTTTATCCTTGATTAATTGTTGAATTATATTTAGGGTTTTTTTATCGGGTTTAACCTTCTTAAATTTATAACTAGTGGAAATTAATGTTCCATCATAATCCAAAAGAAATAAGCGGTTTATGCTTTTTTGATAATCTTTAACAATTTTTAAACGTGTTTCCGGAGATAAATATTTTTCAGAAAATTCCGCCTGCATACTTTTTACCTTTAGAAGGTTTTCCTTAAAGTCATCTGCCCATTTTTTCACATGATAATTTTTCAATCGCTTTTGCATAATCTGGTTTCTTT
>CAZMLS010000312.1:0-1711 GCA_964567215.1 uncultured Atribacterota bacterium
AAAGTTCGAAGAAATAATGCAAAACTATAAAGAAGATATTAGTATTGCCTTTGAAAAAGAATTAGGTCTAGATCGTTACGAATATTTTAATTTTGCCTGGGATATACCTGCACATAATATTGTTAGACAAAACTGTGATTTGCGCAAACTACTAACGCCATTAACCAAAGATTATGATTTAGCTCTAATTTCCGATGCAGCAGATATTTGGATTAATAATGTTCTGGAAGAACTAAATATTAAAGACTTATTTACTGACCATATTTTTTCTGGCGAAGGAAATCGACGTAAAGGATCTGGCAATGCCTTTAAAAATATTCTTGCTAATTTAAATATAAAACCAGAAAGAATTTATATCCATTTCATTGACTTGGATCCCAAAATGTTTGGATGGAACAAAAAATTGTTTATCTAAATAAAATAAATGTTATAATATGGTTACTACCCAAAAAGTACCCAAAGTACCTATATTTCAAAAATAGTACAAATAAACATCACATAGTACTAATCAACATACCTAAATTATTTTACTCATAGCACCTTGAAAACTTAATCAGCAAAAGTAGCTAAAACCCTTTATTTTACTTGCGTTTTATGGTATAATAAATCATAAAAATACTAACAAATAAAGGAGAGTTCCAATGTCCTTTCACCTAAATAACGCACAACAAATGGCCATCAATGATTCCCTATTATCACTTACCGAAAGAGAAATGAAACATCTTAAAGGCTCCTGGGCAGAAACCTTCAGTAAAAAGATATTCCCTTTCATAACTGAAGACCGGTTCAGCGTGTTATATAGTGATAATCCGGCCTCCCGGCCTAATAATCCGGTCAATGTCTATTTCGGACTTCTCATCTTAAGGGAGATCTTTAACCAATCAGATGAAGAAGCCCTCAATTCTTTAATGTTTGATATCAGGTACCAGCATGCCCTACATACGACCAGCTTTCCCGAACAACCTATATCCAAAAACAGCCTGACCAACTTTCGAAAAGCGGTATACAGATACAACCAGGAACACGGTATTGACCTTATCCAAAAAGAGATAGAAGCACAGGCTAAAACATTCTCTAAAATACTTAAAATAGAGGGTAAGACCGTCCGAATGGACTCCCTGATGGTAAGCTCCTCCTGCCGGAAATTATCCCGTTTGGAGATTGTCTACTCTACAGTTTCCCGACTCATAAAGGTCATAGACAAAAATACCTTACCGGAATACTTTAAACCCTATTTAGATGAAAGCCATTATAATGATACCATCTACCGTTCAAGAGATAAAGATCTAAATACTAAAATTAAAAAAGTATTAAAAGATGGTGTAAGACTTTATTCTATATATAGAAAAGATAAAGAGATAAGAAGGACCGAAGAGTTTAAACTCCTTAGTCGGATGTTAAAGGAACAGAAAGGAAAGTCATCTAAAAATATATCTCCTCACTCCCTGCAAAACCCTACTGATCCGGATGCTACCTACCGCAGAAAAGGTAAGAAGAAACACATCGGTTATACCGCAAATATCATAGAAAAGTTTGATGATAATAACAGGATGATAGAAGGCTATGACTTACAAAAGAATACCTACAGTGATCAGAAATTTGCTAAGGATACCCTTAAAAGATTAGATAAAGGTACTACCGCTCTGGTTGATGGTGCCTATTTCTCCGAAGAGATAAATAAAAAGGCCAAGGCTAAAGGCATAAAGATGGT
>CAZMLS010000313.1:0-1680 GCA_964567215.1 uncultured Atribacterota bacterium
AAATGGATAGGAAAAGAATATATAAAGAGAGGTCACTTGAAAGGAAAGGACATAAGGGATGCTCGAATTCCTCAAAATTACAATATTAATAATTTGGAAGAAATTATAATTTATTAGCTTGTTTAATTTTTTATACGGTAAAAGGAGAAAAAATGGAAAAACCAACAAAAAGAAGAGTTTTAAATTGTTCCATAGACCCATGTGTTCACACCTTGGGAGTCGAAAAATTTGCTGAATGGATGGAAACAATGGGAATTGGCTATCTTGCCATTAAACTAGGCCCTGCTGTTTCCATTGACGAACTTATAGATAAAATAAGAGAATCAAAACCGGAAGTAGTGTCTTTTTGCTACCGCTTAGGCGATCTGCATGTTGATGAAATAATTGTAGAATTGGTAGAAAAAGTATACAAATATGGACTTGAGCCAAAAAAAAGCGGAATCCGTTATTGTTTTGGAGGTTTGAGGCCGGCGGCTAATCTGGTAAGAGTAATGACAGGCTTACCTGTTTTAAAAGATAAATTTTCCCCCAATAAAGACCGTCATTTTAATTTGGAGAAAATTGCAGAAGAATATAAAATTAAGGGAAAATTTAAAAATTTCTTTGCTTTAATAGTTGATGATTATGTAACTATGGCTGAACTGGATGAGTTTGCCCGTAATCGAATCGAAATTGCCAAGGGAAAAATTGTTTGGTCTGATGACCTCCTGGAAAGAATAAAACAGGTGCGCAAATTGGAAAATCGACCCATTCTTAGGGCCCATATCGGTGCAGCAGCAGAGACTATTCAACCTACAGTGGATGGTGTAAAAGCCATAAGTGCAGCAGGGTGTTTGGAAATAGTATCGTTAGCCCCTGATCAGGTTACGCAGGCTTTTTTACCAAAATTTGACCGCGGAGAAGAAAATCCTAAAAAATATCGTAATGGTGAAGGTGGCTCTCCAATTCGAAGCAGAGAAGATTTGAAAATTCTTAAAAACGCAACCAAATGTGGCAATTATCCGATGACCAGAATTTATTCCGGAACAGATGAATTGGTGGAAGCGGCAAAAATATTTGAGGAAACACTACATATGCCATTTCCTGCAGTTCCAATCTTTTTCTACAATCGTTTGGATGGAAGAGGACCTCTTTCTATTTTAGATGGAATAAATGAGCATTTTATTACCATGCGCTGGTGGGCATCCATCAATAAACCTTTGGAAATAAATGATCCACATCAATGGCAATTGCGTAGATGTTCAGATGATATGTATGTAACTGACCATATTCTATGCGGAATAATTGCACTAAAAATGGGATTGAAAAATTATGTTATGCAATTAATGTTTGACCTTCCTCCGGAAATAGAACCCTTAAATGATTTGGCTAAAATGAAGGCCGCTTTTGAAATAATCGAACCTTTAACAAAACATTTTGATTACAATATTATTAAAGAGACCAGGGGAGGATTATCCAGTTTTCCGCCCAATTTAGATGAAGCAAAAAGTCATTTATCAATGACAACTTATTGGCAGATGTTTATGGAACCGGAAATTGTGCATGTAGTCAGCTATTGTGAAGCCCATCATGATGCGAAGCCGGAAGATATTGTTGCCAGCTGTGATATTACCAAACAGTCATTTAGGGAATATGAAAGAGCACCTCTTCCCGATATTTGGAATATTCCCAGTGTTGCTA
>CAZMLS010000314.1:0-1670 GCA_964567215.1 uncultured Atribacterota bacterium
TCCTACCATAGATATTCCATTGAACTGATACACAAGATGGATTTAATTTTTATTTTTTGCTTTAATTAAGCGTTTTGATAGGAATTTGAAAGGATATAAGACATTTAGTTATAGTAAAGAATAGTTGACTTATTGATAATATATAGTATACTTACAAGTATAATACTTTAAAGTATACTATTTGGAGGATATTATGTTTGTCAATAGGATTGAGGAATTAAATTATCTAGATAAATTACATAAGGAAAATAATGCTCACTTTATTATTATGTATGGGCGTAGAAGGATTGGAAAGACTGAATTACTTAGACAATTTTCTAAAGATAAAAAACACCTCTTTTTTTCCTCGGACTTATCTTCCGAACAAGAACAACTAAAACAATTTAGCGAGAAAATATTTCAATTAACCGGAGAATCATTTTTGCAAACCCAAACTTTCGATTCCTGGGAAGCTCTATTAAGATACGTGTTTGATCATTTAATTTCTAAAATACCTTTGATTATTATTGATGAATTTCCTTATTTGTGTATAAGCAATCCGGCACTTCCCTCTATTTTACAAAAAATATGGGATGAAAAGGGTAAGGAAAGCAATATCTTTCTTATCTTATGCGGCTCCTATATGAGCTTTATGGAAAAGGAAGTTTTGGGAAGCAAGAGTCCTTTGTTTGGAAGGCGTACCGGGCAAATTGCCTTACAGCCGTTTTCATTTGAAGATCTTAAATTCTTTTTTCCCGGCTATACTGAAGAAGATAAGGTTTTTACTTATAGCATACTTGGCGGCACACCTGCTTATCTCCAGCGTTTTAAGACCAATAAAACGATTGAGCAAAATGTAAAAGAGGAAATTTTAAATAAAAATGGTTTTCTTTTTAGCGAACCCCGTTTTTTATTAATAGAAGAATTAAGGGAGCCGTCGATATATTTCTCTATTTTAAAAGCCATTGCTTTTGGTAGAACACGACTTAATGAAATAGTACAGGAAACCGGACTCGGTGACTCACATAAAGTGAATAAATATCTTAGTGTATTAAGAGAGTTGCGTATAGTAAAAAGAGAAATTCCCATCACAGAAGATAAACCGCATAAATCAAGAAAAGGCATTTATTTGTTAGCTGATCCTTTCTTCCGTTTTTGGTTTAGATATGTTTTGCCAAATATGAGCTATCTTGAGGAGGGTGAACTTAATTATGTTTGGCAAGAAAAAATATTACCTTCCTTAAATAGTTTTACTGGGTTTGTCTTTGAAGATATATGTTTACAGAGATTAAAAAAACTAAATAGAAAAAATATGCTACCTTTTAAAGCGAAAAGTATAGGGCGCTGGTGGAACAATAAAGAAGAGATTGATATTGTAGCTTATGATGAACAACAGTCTTTTATCTTGGGTGAATGTAAGTGGAAAAATAAAAAAGTTGGTTTAAATGAATTGCATGATTTAGAGAGAAAATCTAATCTTTTTTTTAGTGCACAACATAAGCATCTTGCTTTATTCTCTAAGTCGGGTTTTAGTGAAGAATTAAGAAATCTATCTGAAAAAAGAAAAGATATTCTCCTTTTTGATTAGGAATAGGTAGCCATTGGGTCTTTTGATGAATATGGGATTGTATCTTTGCCTCTTTAAAATAAAAAGTCTCCTAAAAAAGGAGACTTTTTATCGACCGGCATCC
>CAZMLS010000315.1:0-1668 GCA_964567215.1 uncultured Atribacterota bacterium
GTCTATCCATGCTTCGAGTTCTGCCCAGGTCTGGGGAGGATTGGAAACACGTTCAGGGTCATAGAGGATACCAGTCTGGTTTCTATGGAAAGGAGTAAGATATCCTTTGGTCAACACACCCTCCTGAACCTCCCAGATAGCCGGAGCCAGTTTGTCCGCATCAGGTATCACATTTTTCATAGGACCATAGAACAGATCCAGATCCATAGTGGTCTTCACCCACTGTCCTCCAACAATCATGACATCAATAGTACCAACATCACGATCCTTTTCGGAGATGGCTTTATTAAAATTAGCTGTCTGGTCTCCGATAATTAAATTGACTTTAACGCCGTATTGATCCTCAAATTCCTGAGCTGCATCCTTAAAATAGTCCGCGAAATACCAGGCATAGAAAGTGACTTGCCCTTCCGCCTTGGCAGCAGCGACTATCTCGTCCCAACTGGCGGTCTGCAGATCGATTTCCTGACCTGTCGCAAAAATTGCAGCTGAAAGAAATACCATTAAACATAAAACCACAAACAAGAAATTAAAGCGGTTTTTTAAATTACTTTTCATTTTTTACCTCCTAATAAATTTTCAAATCTTAAAAAATACTTAAGGGTAATTTTCTCCTTATATTTCATCACCTCCTGTGAATTCCTTTTTATTTAAAAAAAATATCTTTTTTGTTTTAAAATTAAAAGGATATTTTATTAACTTTGGCTATATTTTTGCAATATTATATATGCTACCTTATGTATATTTATTACTTTAATTATTATACTATATTAGATCATCTTTTAACACTTTATTTTATTTACTCTTAAGTTAATGACATTGCTTTAAGGTTGGGATATATTACGGTTCCTTTACTCTCTTGTGTTTCTCGGAAGTGCAGAAAAAATTTGTAGGCATGAAGGTAGAACCGGGGAAGATTGAATAGAGGTATAAATAAAAGAAAAAGAAATCAGCCAAAATATTTTAGCCTACTTTTTCTGCTTTTGTAGTAATAAAAGTACTTGTGAATTCATCTAACAATTCTTCACCTTTATCCTCATAAAACCCTGAAATAATAAAGCCGGCCTCGATTTGACCATTTATTTGATCTGTAAGACTATGCCCGAATTCGAAGGGTGTCATGTTCTTAATATACTCTTTCTTTTCAGCATTTGATAAAGATTTTAAATCAGAATATGGGATGGCTTTTTCTATGACACATTTTTTTGTTTTATCAGTTTTATCCCAGTCCAGCATAAAAAGAATTGGATTGGTAAATCCGGATAATAATCTACCATTTTTTTTCAATACTCTATAAGCTTCTCTCCAAACAGGCTTAATATTATCAATAAAACAATTTGAAACCGGATGAATGATTAAATCAAAATAATTATCTGAAAAAATTGACAAATTTTGCATATTTCCTTTTATAGTTTTGATATTTAAATTATAATTTAATGCAGTTTTGTCATCCTGTTCAAGCTGTTTATCAGAATTATCAAATACGGTTACATTTGCACCTGCAGCAGCCAGGATAGGTCCCTGCTGTCCTCCGCCGGAAGCTAAACACAAAATATTCTTATTAACAATGTTGCCTATCCATTCTTCCGGAACAGTCTTAAAAGGGGTCAGAACAATTTTTATTAAACCTTTTTTCGCTTCCCGTATCTGTTCATCCGAAATTGGGAT
>CAZMLS010000316.1:0-1661 GCA_964567215.1 uncultured Atribacterota bacterium
CTTATTAATAATAAATATAGTGCTTTTAGGATTGGGGATGATTATGGATATGGCTCCGCTTATACTTATTACTACTCCTATTTTTTTGCCTATAGTTACCGGATTAGGGGTAAGTCCAATTCATTTTGGAATAATAATGTTGATGAATTTGGGAGTTGGTCTTTGTACCCCTCCAGTGGGCAATACCTTGTTTGTAGGATGCATTGTAGGCAAGATGAAGATCGAGCAGGTAGTGAGAGCTCTATGGCCATTTTATATAGTTATGGTTTTAGTTGTACTGTTGGTTACTTATATTCCATTTTTTGCAATGTGGTTACCTAATACAGTGTTTAACTGATAAATTAATTATTGAGAATTCGCTTTTTAATTTCTGATAATAATAAAAAATAAATAATTAAACTTTCTATAATCGATGTATGTTAAAATATTATACCTATAAATATTAAATTATCTTATTAATGGAGGAATTAGATGGACAAAAATGATATTTTGAAGTATTTTTCTGAGACTTATATAAATAAATATATTATTTATCGGTCTTCAATAAAATTAAAAGGTAATAATTTTTTTTTTCTGTTTAAGGATAAGCAAGCTAAATATTTAGCTGTAGTTGGTAACCTTAAGATTGTGGAGAAATTTGAAGGCTCTCTATCAGAAGAGAAAAAAATAGAAAAAGAAAAATTGTCAGTTAAGATATGTTCTCAAAATCATCACAATTTATCTCTGTTAAGAGAAATATTTCCTCACCTCAATCCTTCTTTTTGTGGTCTTAAACCATCTTTTGGTACCGGAGATCGCTTGGGTATAGCTACACCGGCTCATCTTCAAGCTTTTAAAGGTAAGGATATTTTCCCCATTTTAGCTCAGCAATCAGTTAGAGAGATGTCCAGAACGGAAAGAAATTGGCAGAAAGTTTTAGATGATGCAATCTGGGGTTGTTTTGAAGAAGGATATGAAGGGCCCTTTGGGGCAGATGCCGACCATGTAAAAAATATTAAAGAATTAAAAGAAGCAGTAGATTGCGGCTTCACCATGTTTACTTTAGACCCTTCCGATTTTATTAGTAAGGATATAGAGGAATTAAATGAACAAAAGCTGAATCAACTTTATAGTAAAATCCCCAAGAATAAAGAAATAGAAAATTTATATTTAAATAAGAAGTTTAAAATCGGCGAGCAAGAGTTAATATTTGATGAGAAATTATTAAGAAAAATTATACTAACTTATTCCCAAGCCTTAAACCATGTGGTGGAATGTTACGAATTTTTAAAAGATTACAAAAAGGAAAAATTTGATTTAGAAATTTCTGTAGATGAAACTCCCACTGTTACTTCTCCTTTGGCTCATCTATTTATTGTAATGGAGTTTCAAAGAAGAGGGGTATATTTTCAGAACTTAGCCCTTCATTTCTTGGGAGATTGGCAAAAGGGAATAGAGTATATAGGGAATTTGAAGGAATTTGCTAAGGAATTTTCTTTGCACGCAGCTTTAGCTAAAATTATTGGTGGCTATAAACTTTCCCTTCATACAGGGAGCGATAAGTTTTCTGTTTATCCTATTTTTTTTCGGGAGACAGGCGGTCTTTGTCATATTAAAACTGCCGGGACCAGTTGGTTAGAGGAAGTAAAAGTGTTAGCTATGAAAGACCCGGATCTTTATCG
>CAZMLS010000317.1:0-1621 GCA_964567215.1 uncultured Atribacterota bacterium
TTGATCATGCTACTGCTTATATTTTAAATAGTCTTGGAGTTACTAAATGAAAAAATTATTAATAGCTACTCGTGCAAATTCAAATATTAAAGAGATGACTGATATAACACATCCAGTTTTAAAGATGTATGCTGAAAAATGTAATGCTGACTTTAAAGTTATAGATAAAGATATTGAGGGACTACATCATCATTGGAGAATATTAAATTTTTATAATATTTAAAATTTTTTCAAAAGTATCCATAACCATCTGAATAAGGAACTCCTCGGCTTCTTTGGGTTTTCCCTTAAAAAATACCGAATTACGGAACTATTTTAACCTTCTCCTATCACCTTGCAGAAGTGATATCAGTAAAAATAGGTGTCTGTCCCTATTAATCCGTAATCCGGGTTTTTTATTTTATACACTTAGGCTTTATCTTTTTCATTATCTAAAAAACGGAGTATTAAGAATAGAGCAAAGCTAATAAAAACAGGAATGGCAGCTAAACGATAAGCTCTGATTAAACTGGTTTGATCTGCAATCCATCCATAAAGAGTTGGGGCAATGGTGGCAGAAATTCCTTCAGCAAAAATGCCTATCCCAAAAAAACTGCTTTGATTGCGAACCGGACAAATAAAGGTTTGCCAGGTATTTTGACTGGGATAATATAATCCCTGTGAAATACCTAAAATTCCGATTAGTAAGATAATAATAATAGGCCGGACAACAAAAGTGATACCCAGAATCAAAAATGCACTGACAATGGTTGTTAATAATATTAAATCAAATGGCTGTCTTTTATCTGAAATTCTACTGGAAATAAGATTTCCAAAAAATAAACCGGCAAAAAATATACTGACACTCCAGGAAGAAATCTCCGGTCGTAAACCAATATAATCTATTGCATAAAATGGTAGGAAGGCAATAATTGCCCATGTTCCCAGCTTTCGAATAGCTTTGCTAATGAAAAATAGAGGAATATGGCTTTGCTTAATCTTCCTTTCTGCTTCTTCTTTGTAGTTTTTCTTTCCCCTTTTCAACTTCAGATAAGCATAAGCCAAAAAATAACCAGGCAAAGAGATAAGAAGGCAGGTTATTTTCCATCCCCAAAGATGAACGAAAATACCAAATAATAAACTTGAAATAAATGCCCCTGCAACTCCTACAGCCCCAAATAAGCTAAAATTACGTCCTATTTGATTTTTTGTAGAATTTTCTCTTACTATGGTTGTAGCCAGAGGATGAAAAGTGGAAACACCAATAGCCATTAAAAATAAAAAAGCAATAATAATGTGAATACCCTGTGCCCAGATTAAACCACCCAGCAAAATTGAAGAAGAGATAAAACCACCTGCTATAATCTTTCTTTTGTCATGTGTATCTCCAAAATAGCCGAATATCAAGGAAAATATAGACCTTATGGCAATATGGACAGTTAGTATTAAACCAGATTGAACATAATTGATATGAAATTCTTCTCGTAAAAGAGGTAAAAGAAGAGGAATAATAAACATATAAGAATCGTTAAAGGCATGCCCCAACCCATTTATTATTAATCTTGTTTTCATTTCTTTTTTTTCCGGCATTTTTTCTATAACCTTTAACCTTTATTTAAAACATGGATCTATATAATACTTT
>CAZMLS010000318.1:0-1593 GCA_964567215.1 uncultured Atribacterota bacterium
TATTAGTTTTTAGTTAATAGTAACTTTTTAAAAACCCTTTCGGCTTTTAAGTTGAAAGGGTTTTTTATTGGCTGGGTTCAAGGGGTCAGGTCTCAACATTTGACATATAAATCTTATATGTCAAATGTTGAGACCTGACCCCTTTTATTTCCTTATTGAAGCTCAGTCATCCATTTTTTTATAGAAGATCTTACTTTTTTCCCAATGACTATACCCATATGGGTTACATCCTCTAGAAGTATTACATTCACATCTTTTTTATATTTAGAAATTTCTGGTAAAAATGCTTCTGCAATATTTGATTCGTCAGATTTTCCAACTAAAACTAAAACTTTTTGTTTGATGACACTTAAATCTTTTTTATAATTACGTGGTGCAAAACCTGTGTTAAGACGATATGAATAAGATAAGGTTTCTGTACCATCACGATATTCTTCCGGCATATTAAAATCGATAACCTGTAAATCATTAAACCATGAAATACCCACGCTATTTAACATGGATAGTCCAATAATTCGAGGCTTATGTGCAGATGCCCATCCTCCGGAATTTAATTTAATCGTCGGTGCATTGTATTTTAAATAGGGCGAAAGCAACATATAAGCATCGGCCTCTTTGCCATATTTGCTTCCTGCAAATCGTATAGCTAAACCACCACCGGAAGAATGCCCAGCAATAATAAGTGTTGAATTTGGATGTTTTTTCCTTACAATTTCAAGAAAATCTGCTAAATCATCTTCTAATTGATTTATATAGTTAATATCACCTCTTTTTATAGGATTTATCCCATGACCTCTTAAATCCGGTGTATATACATGTGCTAAATTTTCAGAACTAATATATTTTGCTAAAGGTAAGAAATATTTACTATGCCACCCTGAGCCATGTAATAAAACTAAAACCTTGTTTTTTTGAGAAGGATAGTAACGATAGTTTAAGGCAGATCTATCTCTGCATAAATAAGAGTCGATTGGCGGTATTTCAGTGTAATCGATGTCTAATTCATCAAATGATAATTTTTTTTGCTTTGAAATATTTCCTATGGACTTTCCATCAATGATTATTAATACTGTGGCTATGGTAAAATATATTACGATCGAAATGATTATATTATAAATAATGATTGACAATACTTTCTCCATCTATTTTACTCCTCCTGTTAAAGCAATAAAGGGGTCAGGTCTCAACATTTGACATTCATACTTCTTTTAGGGCCATTATTACCTTTTGCATGATTTCTTTTATTTCATGATTAATTTCACTTTTTTGTTCAAATCTTTTAGCAGCCTGGGAAACGGCTGAATAATCCATCTTGAAAAGTTTACCTATTTCAGATAAGGAAAGCGGAGTGAATCGCTTAATTCCTTCTTCGACATGAGAAACAAAGTTTTATGATTTACCCATTATTGCTTGTATCTTTCAAGCAGTTTATGATTCCATACTTGCGCTTCAATGTAAGGGGCAAGATCAATGGGGAGGTTTGTTTCCCAGTCTTCCTCAGGCAATCCCTTTTCTCTTACTATTGAAAGTATTTCTGATAAAGTGAATACCTTGCCGTGATAATCTGGCAGATAATATTCTTTTGGTTTCTCC
>CAZMLS010000319.1:0-1591 GCA_964567215.1 uncultured Atribacterota bacterium
TGGATACTTCAATAGCCATTAAATGGCTAAAGGAAAATTATTGTGATGAAGTCGTGACAGTAGCTGTCGATGTCGGGCAAAACATTGATTTGAAATTTGTACAAGAAAAAGCGTTGAAAGTGGGTGCGGTTAAATCATATGTCATTGATGCAAAAGAAGAATTTGCAAAAGATTTTGTATTAAAAGGGCTGCAGGCTGGCGCGGTTTATGAATCGAATTATCCCCTGGCTACCGCTTATTCCAGACCTTTAATAGCAAAAATATTAGTAGATTATGCAGAAAAAGAGCAGGCTGAAGCAATTTCGCATGGATGTACCGGAAAAGGTAATGACCAGGTTAGATTTGAAGCATCAATTGCTGCATTAAACCCTGACTTGAAAGTGATTGCACCGGCAAGGGAATGGGGATTCACTCGTGAGGAAGAGATTGAATATGCAAAAAAATATGGTATTCCCATCCCGGTAGATGTTGACAATCCGTATAGTGTGGACCAAAATTTATGGGGAAGATCTTGTGAGTGCGGCATATTGGAAGACCCCTGGATAGAACCTCCGGAAGAAGCTTATGATTGGACAGTAAATGCGAAAGATGCTCCTGATCAAGCGACTTATTTAGAAATATATTTTGAAAAGGGCGTCCCGGTGAGTATCGATGGAAAAAAGATACCTTTACCTGAACTCATTTTGAGTTTGAATAAGATCGGGGGAGAAAACGGAGTTGGACGAATAGATATGGTAGAAAACAGATTGGTTGGTATAAAATCCAGAGAGATTTATGAATGCCCGGGTGCCATCATAACATTAAAGGCATATCAATCCTTGGAATCACTTGTAATTCCTCGTGAATTAGCACACTTTAAACAGATTATTTCTCAAAAATATTCTGAATTAGCCTATTACGGCTTGTGGTTCTCTGCACTAAAGGAGGCATTGGACGGTTTTGTGAAAGTAGTAAAAGAAAAAGTCACCGGAACAGTTAAAGTGAAATTATATAAAGGAAATTGCGTTGTTGTGGGAAGAAAATCAGAAAATTCTTTATATGATTTTAATTTAGCAACTTATGATAAAGGCGATACCTTTAATCAGGATTTTGCCAAGGGATTTATTGAACTTTGGGGATTACCGACAAAAGTATATTCTTCGGTGAATAGAAAAATCAGTAACAAGTAATCAGTAATTAGTAATAAGATGTGGTTTGTAAGTTGCAAGCTACAATTTTAAGTAGGGGTGTATTGCCATACGCCCCTTTAATCTATATAATTTAAGTGTAATCCGCGTAATTAAATATTATATCAGGAGGGGCAAATGGATAATTTATGGGGTGGAAGATTTAAAAAGGAAATCAATAAAGAGATGAAAGAATTTACTTCTTCTATTGCTTTTGATCAAAAATTAGCCGTCTATGATATTACCGGTAGTATTGCACATGTGAAAATGCTGGGAAAATGTAACATTATCCCAGATGTGGAAAGTCAAAAAATAGTAGCTGCATTGGAGGCAATCTTGAAGGATGTGCAAAAAAACGGATTGTCAATTACCGGGGAAGCGGAGGATATTCATACCTGGGTGGAAAATAAGTTGAAAGAAAAAAT
>CAZMLS010000320.1:0-1582 GCA_964567215.1 uncultured Atribacterota bacterium
CAATCCCAAAAAGAAGTTATGTCAAATGTTGAGACCAGACCCCTTTCTTATCCCCTTAAGTTACTTCCAATTCAAATAGGTGATGGTAAATTGCAACATGGTTGCAAAGGTGACCCAAAGAAGATACGGAATATTGGCATATACAATCCAATGAGCATGAGACCAGACCGAAACCAAAGCCCAAATAAGAGTTCCTAAAACCAATACAATATCAATCGCGGCAAGAAGATTATTTTGCAAACCAAACTGCAAGGGAGTAAAGGCAAAATTAAAAATGAGATTAAGAACAAACGGAAGAGCCACCAGCCAGGACAATTTACCGGTGAATGCTTTATAAAAAACTATCCCAAAAGTCACAATGATGATGACATAAAGAACCGTCCAAACCGGACCAAAAAGCCAACCTGGCGGCGACCATGAAGGTTTTATAAGTCTTGAATACCAATTAGAAGTATTACTCATAATTTTTCACCTTATTATTTATTTTATGTTAATTATACCAGCAAAACAAAAACTTCACAGCTTGTAATTTTCTTTACTTCATTTTTTCATTTTACCAGATAATCGGTACCAAATCATCAATCCAATTCCTCTCATCAACTTTGTTCCACGCAACAGTGAATAAGTTTTCCCCGTGACTTTTCCTGGTTTCTGAGTGATGATATCTGCGCATGCTTTCCCGACTTCTTCGAGAGGCACACCGAAGGCCTCCAGAGCATAGGGTAAATTCCGTAAATCTTTAGTGAGCTTGGGACTTACTTTAATATCATGATAAAAGTCAGTTTTGACCATGCCGGGGATCAGCATATGAATGGAAACAGGGTACCCTTTGTATTCTTCAGCCAAATTCCTGGAAAAACTGGCAATCGCTGATTTAGTCAGAGCATAAGCAGTTAAGTGTGGAGCTTTTTCTCCCTTACTGCCCATACCGCCCATATTAATCAAAATGCCTTTCCCCTGTTTAATGAAATAGGGTATGATGATCCGGGAAGCCTGCATGGTTCCCGTAATATTCACATCGACTATTTCCTTAATTTCTTCTGCACTTAATTCATCGAAAACCCGCATTCCTGCGGATAAGCCGGCATTATTTATCCACCCATCTATCTGCCCAAAGGTGGCTACTGAATAATTAAATAATTTTACCAGGTCACTGTTAATGGTAACATCCGCTTTTATTCCGGAAACTTTAAAATTTTCTTTTTTAAAAGTTTCACAGGTTTCTTTCACTGCTTTTTCATGGCGGGAGGAAATAATTACCCTGGCACCCTGCCGGGCACAGGAACGGGCAATTGCCCTGCCTATCCCACGGGTTGAACCGGTTATTACCACAACTTTGTCTTTCAGTTTCATAGTTATTCTCCATTCGTTTGAATCAGGTGTTAAATCTCAACATTTGACATTTTTAATCCTGCAGATCACACTATTATTCTCTAGGCTACCGGGGTCAAATCTTTATTCTCTCTATTTTTTAAATGATATTTATTCCATCTCGATTTTATAAGGACATCAGGGTATCTATATTACATGGACTATCTTCTTTTACTGAAGATTTTGCCATAATATTTTACATGCCATAGGG
>CAZMLS010000321.1:0-1558 GCA_964567215.1 uncultured Atribacterota bacterium
ATTTGTCCAATCTTTGACGAATTACATCATATATAATTATTCCGGCAGCTACTGAAGCATTTAAGGATTCAGTGAAACCCGGGATAGGAATTTTTATTTTCTTATAAGCTGCCTTTCTCCATATATCGTCTGGTCCTTTATTTTCGTTTCCAATTACTAAAGCAAGAGACCCTTTAAGGTTAGCGGAATAGTAATATTCTTCACCGTCAAGATCTGCTACTATAATATTAATAGAATGATGGTTTAACCATTTAACTGCTTCATTATCATCAAGACCATTTATAATAGGCACCTGAAACAGGGAGCCCATCGTAGACCTAATAACTTTCGGGTTATATAAATCTACAGTTCCTTTAGTTAATAATACTGCATTTACACCTGCCGCAGCACTGGTTCTTATGATTGTACCAAGATTTCCAGGATCCTGTATACCATTCAAAACAACGACTAAAGGATTTTCATTAAGAATCACATCTGCCAATTGTATTTCTACCTGCTCAGCAACAGCAATTATTCCCTGGGGGCTGACTGTATTTGACACTTTTTTGAATAGATTATTGGGCAGTCTCAAAATCTGACAATCTTGATTAATTTTTAGCACATTTTCTGCTGTTTCATCAATAACAAGATATTTTATTTTTACCCCCATGCTAATTGCTTCCTCAAGAAGTCTGGTGCCTTCCAAGAGAAATAATCCATTATTTTCACGGACTTTTTTTTGACTTAAGGCCTTTATTAGCTTATATATTGAGTTATTCTTGGAAGCAATATCTTTGTACTGTTTCACGCACAATACTCCACTTTAATTTTGGTATAAAATGATCCCAATTCATTATAAGAAATTTAATTGAATATGACAAGTGTCTGTTTGAGTCCAATACATTTGCAGCATTGAGACATCTCTGTTATTTAACTTACTACAATATTCTATAGGAGTCAAAAGATTCAGACTCCCATGAGGTCGATAGAAATTATACTCGATTAGACAATCATATAGTATTTCATTGATTTTAAGCTATCCTGGTCTCTTCGTAAAATCTATCTAGATATTCGCTCTGGACCATACCATTTACTCTTTCCACAAATGCACTCATCCTGGGAGACTTGGGAACTTTATTTATATATTTACTTGTTCTATTCAGTTATTTACTAATTAACTTTTTTCTTCCTGTCCAATATATTTTTTCATAAGCTCTTGTGCCTTAACTACCCCTTTTTCTGTTAGATATACTGATTTTGCACGTTTATTTCCATCAATATATCCTTCCTCATTTAATTCATCCAGAGTCTCAAAAGGGTAACCTTTCCAGCTTCTTTGAACTTTTATAAAGTTGGCATCTTCTTTCCATGATGTAAGATATATCAGCAATAAAGTCAGTTCTTTTATTGTTTCATCCATTATTTTTCCCCCTGTAATTACTTATTTTTAATATATTTCATAATCACCAGAACAATAAAATGGAATCTGTTGTCCTTATTTATTCCCAATTTTTTTGTATTTTGTGAACTTGTGAGATCTGACTCCACATCCCTTACCCCTGTTTATTTCTAATTTCTA
>CAZMLS010000322.1:0-1541 GCA_964567215.1 uncultured Atribacterota bacterium
AGGAATGGATAATCCTTTTTCTTTCCATTCCCACCTCCCCATATGTCATTCCCTCACAAATGGTAATCCATCCTTCTTTTTTTCTTAACCAACTAACAAATTTTCCAAACCACTCATCACTGTATTTGTATCTCTCATTTTCTTTCTTTGTTTTTCCCCGACCGTCAGACCGCTAGACTATTTATTCTTGTATTCTGTTTTTCCCCCGCACTATAACTATCCGCTAATAATTTACCCCGCATATTTAACTTGCAATATTAAATATTAAGGGTGAAAGTAAATAAATTACTTTCTTTTTCTATAAACATCTTTTCGATGACGAACATAAAAAATAGTTAAAATATTCTCGTTACTATTTACTTGATAAATTACTCGGTAGTCTCCAATTCGAATTCTGTATAACTTGTTTGTTCCATGTAATTTAAGGGATTGCTTTGGAAAGGGATTTTTTATGAGAGATTCAACACTTTTAATTATTCGAGGGATTTGTTGGTGGTCATATTTAGTAAATCTTTCTCCGCTGATTTTTTCCATTGTATGTTATAAGAGTCCATTTTTTCTTAATCTTTCTTTTAATTTACCAAAAGTTATTGTTGGTTCATCTCGACGTTCAGCGACTATAGCAAGATCGTGAAGATTTTCTACAAGTTCTTCATATTTTTTAATAGGAAGAATAGCGTCTGTCTTTTCTCCTTTTTCATTTACAATATATTTTTCTTTAAATATTTGCATTAATTTATCCTCCTTTTTAAGATACCCGGCTAATATTTTATATAAATTATCAATTTTTATTTAACACTTTTTATTATTATAAAATATTTGATTAAAACTATCAATGTTTTTAACATATATTATAAGACTGATTATTTTTGTGAGAAACACCCAGCGAGTAGACATAAGGCCTTCCTCTATTAACGACTAATTTATCCCACATATTGAATTTTATCTTTTGAATTTGTTCTTTGCATTTTTGAGATAGAGCCTCTATGTACTACTTGCGTTCAAGAGATGGCCTTGAAGTAGATTTAGTTATCGAAATAGGAGGATTCCTACACTTATTTGAAATAAAAAGTTCAATGACTATCACTTCTAAACATGTTACTCCTTTGAAAAGATTAGCCAATGATTTAGGATCAAGGGTAAAAACTGCTGCGGTTATATCCTGTTCTGAAGATAACTTTATGGCAAAAGATAACATTGCCAATTACAACTGGAAAAATATACTTACGGTTTAATGTAGGGGTATGATGCATCGTGCCAAACGTAGGACAGGCTCACCTCTCTACTTCTGAAATGTAGGGGTCGGATTTATCCGACCCGTCCCCCTCTTTTATTCCCCATCTTTCCCCTTGTATTTTGTTTTTTTCTTCACTATATCTCGATACTATATACTCGATACTGTTTTCACCTAGCATCTTTCTTGTATTTTCTCTTTTCCTAACTCGATACTATATACTCGATACTGTTTTCATCTCGCATTTTCTTTAAGGCAAAGCTGTTTTTTTAAAAAGTTTGGATTTTTTGTTTGACACGACAATAAG
>CAZMLS010000323.1:0-1527 GCA_964567215.1 uncultured Atribacterota bacterium
AACTAAATAATTAAGAGACTTATGTCAAATGTTGAGACCTGACCCCTTTTATTCTGTTATTGTTTTATATTATGCTTTTGTTTCTCCTTATACATTTTCTTATCAGCTAGTTCAATAAGTTGGTCAATTTCTTTTCCTTCCGCATAGCAGCCTTGTTGACATTCTATCAAACCATGACTGGTCTGCAAAGGATACAAAATATCTTTATCTCGATTATTTCTGGAAAAATCTGCCAAGATCCGTTGCCATACCTCTTCGGCTTCCCCTTCTCTGCTTTCAGGGAAAATAATAAGAAATTCATCTCCTCCCATACGGCAAAATGTATCTGATTCACGAATATTATTTTTGATTATTTTCACAACTTTTTTCAATAATTGGTCACCTTCCTGGTGACCAAGCTGATCATTTACCAATTTTAGGCCATCCACATCAAGGTAGCAAATAGTTAAAAATGATTTTCTTCTTTGTGCTGTCCTGATTTCCTTTTCCAGCAATTCCATTCCCATCCTGCGATTATAGATACCGGTTAATAAGTCTCTGCTGGCAAAATAGTTTAGTTTTTTTTCTATTTTCTTTCTCTCACTGATATCCCGAAAAATAAGCACTGCTCCATTCTCTTTTTTATTTCTGTCAATAAGAGACAGGTTAAAATAAATAGGTATTGATTTTTTTTCGTTTACCACTAAGGTAAAATCTTCACCTTTATAAAAACCATATGTTAAAAGAGATTTACGAATAAATTCCTGTTCCATATTGCTTTTACCGGTTACCTGAAAAATATCCCAAAAAAATTGGCCTAAGATTTGTTCTTCTTTTTTTTCCAGCAATTGCATGGCAACTGGATTAATGAATTCTATCTGTTCTCTGCTATCGATAGATATTACTGCATCTGCAATGCCTGCAAGCGTAATCCTGAAGCGCTCTTTGGTTTCTTCCATTTCTTTGTTTTTCTTAACCATTTGCCGCTGTAAATTTACCAATTCATTATTCACCTGGCTGTATTGCTGGTAAAACTCATCCAGTCGGTTATCATTCTTGCTCTTGCTGCTCAAAGTCGCTTTTTTCCCCTGAAAATAGTTATTTAATAATCCTTCCCAACGCTTGTGGTTTAATTTTATATTTTCCGATAGCAGTGATTTTATACTTTCAAAAGGATGGTGAACAACGATCACAATCTGATTATCCTCCACTAAGATTCCTGATAACAGAACCAGAATATGATTAGAATCTTCTTTTAAATAAAACTCCCAAGCGACAACGACCTTTTGCTGTTTTACCTCCAAAAGAAAATTCATTGCTTCCTGAAAATAAAAAGAAGGCACCAGTGAACTAAGCAATTTCCCGGTCAACTTCTGAACAAAATCCTCCTCTCGCTCAACCACATGCTTAACTCGCCCTTGCTCGTCAGTAATCATCAGGTATTCATTTATATTTTTTGTTTTCCTCATATCTTAAACCTTTTTTCTAATCAAACGATTTGCCTGTTTAACTGCTTCTTCTCCCTGTCTTGCAGTTCCGTCTGCCCCG
>CAZMLS010000324.1:0-1518 GCA_964567215.1 uncultured Atribacterota bacterium
GGTAAAGCATTGCGTTTTGTAGGTACCCACACGGATATTTCCCGACGTAAAGAAGTGGAAGAAAAACTGGAAGAACTGGCTCGAGTTGACTCCTTGACCGGTTGCTATAACCGCAGGTACGGATTGGAATTGCTCGATCGGCAGATAAAACTATCCGATCGCAGCAAATCTCCCCTCTTGCTTGCTTTCCTGGATATAGATAAATTTAAATCCATCAATGATACTTTCGGACATGATGAAGGCGATAAAGTCTTAAAAGGGATAACCGGATTATTTAAATCTACTTTAAGGGAAATCGATATCATCTGCCGCATGGGAGGAGATGAATTCTTACTTATATTCCCGGATAATTCCCTCAAAGAAGCAGCTCAAATTAAAGAAAGATTAAATGAAAATTTAATGAAATTAAATCAAACTATAGAGAAAAATTATCGGATAAATATTAGTATCGGTCTTTCGGAATATGATCCGGAGAAACCTCAGCCTATGGATGAATTAATCCGGATAGCCGATGAGAAGATGTATGAGGAAAAGAAAAAGAAAATAAAAGAAGATTTATAAAAGTCATGTTGTATTTTTAATTAGGTAAATATCATTAAAGACATAAAAAAACCATATTATTTTCTTAAAGAGGGGATAAAAAAAGATTATAAAAACCAATCTAAGTAAATAGTTAAAGGCCAGAATGTATTAGCTAAAAAGCGAATGATTATTATCACTTTAAAAGAAAGGATGATAAAGATGAATCCAGTATTAAAGGTAATTTATGAAAGAAAATCAATAAGGGCATATGAGAATAAGAATATACCTGAAGACATAAAAGATGAAATAATAAAGGCTTCCATGAAAGCACCAACTGCCGGGAATATGATGCTATATTCAATCATTGAAGTTGCTGACCAGTCAAAAAAAGATACTTTGGCCAAGACCTGCGATGATCAGCCTTTTATAGCTAAGGCTCCTTTGGTATTATTATTTTTGGCAGATTATCAAAGATGGTACGATTATTTTATTCACTCCGAAGTACCCGAACTGTGTCATAGAATGAATACCAAAATAAGAAGACCCCAGGAAGGTGATTTGTTTTTAGCCTGTTCCGATGCGATTATTGCAGCTCAAAATGCAGTAATAGCTGCCGAATCCTTGGGTCTGGGTTCATGTTATATAGGTGACATCATGGAAAACTATGAAACTCATCGGAAATTATTTAACTTACCTCAATATGTATTCCCAATTGTACTTCTTTGTTTTGGTTATCCGACTAGAAAGCAAAAGAATAGAGAGCAAGCTAGTAGATTTGACAAGCAGCTGATTGTATTTAAGGATAAATATAAAAGGCTAAACAAAAAAGAGTTTAATAACATGCAAAAAGATTTAGAAGAGAAAGTGGCTAAGGCTAAACATTTTTTACCCGGGGCACAGAATATAGGTCAGCATATTTTCTTAAGGAAATATAATGCTGATTTTTCAAAAGAGATGACGCGTTCTGTACGGGCAATTCTTCAGAATTGGCTGCAT
>CAZMLS010000325.1:0-1515 GCA_964567215.1 uncultured Atribacterota bacterium
GAGATGTCCTTGACAGATATGAACCAAAAAATAGGTGTATGGGGAGTTGATTTCACTTACTATTTTGATGATATCACTTATTTACAATCGATCATCCTTCCCTCTTTTGTTCCCGCTTATATGCCGGAATCTTACGAAGAGCAATTATATCTTTCCATATTCGCTCCTCAATTTCAAGCACAAGGTATAGAAATAGAATCAGTTAATATAACACACACCTTACCGGAAAAACCTGCTTGGGGCTTAAAATTGGGCAGAAGTTTCAGCTCCTTTGATGCAGCGGTCAGTTATTATAACGGATATTACTTTAATGGTTATCCTGAATCCATGGAACCTGTTCCTGATGCTTCCGGAATGGTTTTAGATTTAGGATTAGGTTATCCTGAAAAAAGTGTTTTCGGCTTCGAATTCCAGGGAGATTTTCCGGGAATTGAAGGAGCAACCTTAAGAGGTGACTTGGCTTACATAACCCCTCAGCCCTGGCAGGTTCAGGGTGAAGATATGCTAAAAGACCCTTATTTAAAAGCAGTAATCGGCGCTGATTATACCACTTCTTTTGACCTGTATTTAAATGCAAACTTTATTTGGGGATTTGTTTCTGAAGAAGGAGACCAGTGTTCTCCTTATTTTTCTTTAAATGCTAGAAAAGAATTGGAAGATAGTAAACTTACTCCCACTTATTTAGGTATAATCAGTCTCAGTGATGGAAGTATGATCAATTCTATCGGTGCAAACTATGATTTTACTGATGACTTTTCCCTTTCTTTTTCCTATGTGTCCGTTTTAGGTGAGCCATCTACAAAACTGGGGAAAATGGGAAGCTCTGCAGGAATATATCTGTCAGGAGAGTGGGTTTTTTAATGAAAATAAAAAATATGGATAAAAAAGAAAAGATATTAGCGGCAGCCCGGGAAATCTTTTTTAAAAAAAGTTTTTACGAAGCGACCATGGATGATATTGCTCAAATTTCCGGCATAAAAAAACCAACCATTTATTATTATTTTTCTTCCAAAATAGACCTGGCCTCACAACTATTAGAAATAAATATAGAAAATGTTTTTGGAAAGATTGAAAAAATTATTGTTTCTACGGATAACATGAAAGAACGGATTAAAATGATAGTAGATTTTTATATAAATCTTTTAGAAGAAAATTCTAAGTTTTTTATTATAATGCAAAGAATCGGTTATGATTTTATGCAAAAAGAAGATAGCAAAAAAAAGATGAATATACTTTTTGAAAAATTATTAGAAAGACAAAAGAGAGCAGACATTTTATTCGGCGATGTTATTTTATCTTCCGGAAAAAAAGTAAGCGGAAATATATTTTTATATTCCATGATTGCAGCTTTGGGAAGAGCAATCTTTGAAAATGTGTCTCAGGGAAAAAAGCCAAAAAAAGATGATCTCCTGGCTATCGGAGATATTTTCATTGCCTCAGTGAATTAAGTATTCTTTTCCTTGCTCCCGTAATATAAATTCATTACTGCAATAATTGAGACACTCACTATCAGGA
>CAZMLS010000326.1:0-1510 GCA_964567215.1 uncultured Atribacterota bacterium
TGCTAACCATTTTCCCAGAGCGGTGATTGTTAAAATCGGGGGCATTCCTGGGGTTTTGGGAAAAACGCTGGCATCGCAAACAAATAGATTATTTATTTCTGTTTGTAAATCTTTTCCTACGACTGTACCAATGGCGGCAGTTCCACCCGGATGGGCTCCCTGCACTTTGGACACCGAAATAGATTTGGGGCTTGCCCCCTGCTTTAATCAATATTTCACTAGCTATTGAAGAACCTTCTTTTAACTTTCGCCAGTCTTTTTCGGTCACCGGCTTAGAAACTGTTCCATCGGGATATACATGACCGATTGGCTCATCTGAAAATTTATTCATAATACCAATTAATCGATTTATGGGCAGAGAAAGACCTTTAATTCCCATTTCTATAAACCTGACCATTCGACTACTGTTCACGTATGGAGAAAGAATAAATCCTTTAGTTTTATAAAACTCATGGTTAATGAGCGCCATGGTTGGTTCGTTAATTTGATTAATACTTTCTGTGATTCCATAGGTATTGACCAATAGATCAACAGAAAGATTTGAACCTGCCTTTTTAATTCCCGATTGTTGCAGTATTACAGGGGTTCCTAATCCTCCGGCAGCGAGAATAACCACCTTTGAGAGGATTTCTATTTCGCCCTGTAGCCCAATTCCTCTGATACTTTTTACTTTTCCATTTTCTGTTAATACCTGCTCGACTGATGTGTTATAAATAATATCGATGCCATTTTGCTTGGCTTCTTCCAGATAATTTAAAGCGGTCCACTTAGCGTCTTTCGCACAACCAAACGAACACTGTCCGCATGTTTTGCATTTATCCGGATTAATAAATTTAGGCATTAATTCCATTTGATATCCCAGTTCTTTTGATGCCCACATTATTTTTTCAGAACCCTCTGATAAAAGTTTTCTATCTATAGGAAGAACATTCATTTCGCTTTCTGCCTCTGCGAATTCCTCATCTAAATTAATCCCGAAATCAGCCAGTTCTTCTTCCAGGCATCGTGTTGCATTACCACAGGAAACAACTGTAGAACCCCCTGCCATAATGGTTCTGTATAGAATGACTCCTTCCTTTGATTTTTTTGGTACTTTTGTTAATTTGTTTCCATCATAAAATCGTAGGGAATCCTGGAAGGTGCCAATTTTTTGCTCATATTTTCCCTTCTCTATTACTAAAACTCTTTTGTTTTTTTTGCTTAACTCCTTTGCCAATGTAGCTCCGCCTGCTCCTGAACCAACAATTAGAAATTCGTATTTTCCGTTATTCATATTATTGCCTCCATTCTTTTGATTTTTAAAAAGTATTTTAAAAATAGGAACATATCACTGCTATAGGGGACAACTCACTGCTATCTCTTATATTTGTAACGGGTATTTGAATATATTGCATTGTTAATCTTTGCTATTACAGACTGCTCGCTTTTGAAAATAATATTCCGATCCAACAAAAAAGAGTGTAAGTGGTTCTCTAATGAAAAAATATTCTGTAACTATAGGATAATCTAA
>CAZMLS010000327.1:0-1501 GCA_964567215.1 uncultured Atribacterota bacterium
AATAAAATTGAACATCGAGTAAATCTAAACATAATCTGCATAATATTCTTAATCTGTGTAATTAATTACAGAAGGAGAAACTGCACAAATGAAAAATGTAGTTATTGCTCAATCGGGCGGTCCGACAACGGTAATAAATAATAGCGTAAGAGGGGCTATTGATGGGTTACTTACTTCTAAAAAAGTAAATAAAATATATGGTGCCAGGATGGGAGTGCTGGGAATTCTAAATGAAGAATTAATTGATATCTCTGCGCAGGATAAGGAACAAATTACCCTGCTTGCAGAAACTCCTTCTGCAGGTACTTTGGGAAGCTGTAGATATAAAATAAAAAATGAAGAGGATTTGGTTCGAATCATAGAAGTCTTTTCCCAACATAATGTTGGGTATTTTTTTTACTGCGGTGGTGGAGATTCCATGGATACCGCAAATAAAATAAGTTTACTTGCCAAAAGAATGAATCTAGAACTTATTTGTACAGGTATACCTAAAACGATTGATAATGATGTGGGGGGATCGTTGCAGTCAAATGGTACTTTTGCGGTATGTGATCATGACCCGGGATATGGAAGCGTTGCAAGAAATTTGGCAATTAATATATTGGAAGCAAATGAAGAAAATAAAGCCAGCTTTACCAGTGACCCGGTTTTAGTTATTGGTGTAATGGGTAGAAAAATAGGTTTTATTCCGGCAGCAGCAAGATTAGCAGACCCTCAAAGGGAAATGCCTTTATTAATAGTTCTTCCGGAATCCTTATCCAAAGATGATTGCAAAAATAATTTAAAATTTATCAATAATAAAGTTAACGATAAATTAAAAGAACAGGGAAGATGTATAGTGGTTATCGGAGAGGGTGTCAATATAGGAGATTTGGGAATATTACAGGATAACTTTGGCCATGCTCAATTCAGCGCTTCTGAAAAAACCGTAGAGCAGGTACTTATTAATTATCTTAATGGCATTGATCAGAAGAATCGTCAAGGAAGGGCACAAAGTAGGTTGGTTGTGAGGGGAATAGCACGTTCTGAAAGACCCGGTACCCGCCAGAGACGTGAGATTGCCTATATATCGAAAATCGATAAAGAAGAAGCTTATCAAACTGGAATGTACGCTGCTAAGATTGCTTTAGCCGGGGAAAATGGATTTATGTCAACTATCGTAAGAAATCCCGGTGCACCCTATAAGGTAACTTATGATAAGGTAAAATTAGATACTGTATCTAATTCAGAAAGAGAATTCCCTCAGGAATGGATTGCCTCTAACAGAGTGGATGTAACTGATGAATTTATTGACTGGGCACTACCTTTGATTGGAGATCCGCTTCCTCAATTCACCAAATTCAAAGAAGTATTTGTTTCTAAAAAATGTGAAAGGTATATTCCAGTGGAGTATAGAAGAAAGTAATTAGTAACCAGTAACGAGTAATAAGCAATAGGCAACGAGGGAGAAATAATGAGTGAAGAAATAAGGAATCACAAAGATTTGGAAGTTTGGAAAAAA